>NZ_JBHFOM010000040.1:0-43903 GCF_053543955.1 Colwellia sp. E150_009 | reverse complement strand
ATGCCTTTCTTTTTCATATCTAGCATATGATTAACTGTTATTCTGTATAACCAAGTGGTAAATGTGCTTTTATGATTAAAGTTTTTTAAACTAACAATGGTTTTTATCCAAATTTCCTGATTAACATCTTCTGCATCTTGGTGGCTATATAGCATTTTAAGACAAATATTAAAGGTAAATAAATAATGTTTGTCTATTAAACTACGTAAGGCAGCCTTGTCTCCAGACAAGGATGATTGTATCAATTGGGAGTCACTTATCTTAATATTCATCAGTTATGCAATTAAATACCAGAAGCCTAAATCCATTGTTTCAGGATCACACATACTCATCATTTTCATTCCTGATTCGTTATTAAAATAGCCATAACAAATTTCTTTAGTGCCCCCAAGAGTTTTTCCAAACGTAATTTCTGAATAAGTGCCATTATCTATTTTACCAATAAAATGCGATAAGGTATTTTCATAAGTGTTTAGGTGAGTATTTTCAATTTGTTCAGAAACTGAAAGTAAATTGGCCTCAGAAAAGTCATTATTCTCTTTTAGCGAAAATGTACCGTGTTCAAAACAAGAAAAATTTTCAGGTATTTGAAAGTTGTCTTTTAAAATCTTGTGATAACGAATTTTTACTGTTTGTGGTTTTATTGATTTCATAAATTCTTTGGCTGTGTCACTACTGCTAAAACCGTTCCCGATATTTGTTATGCTTTGCATGTCCTTGGCAAAAAGCAGATTAGCATATTCACCCTTCAAATTTCTTACTAGGCAATGAAATATTAAACCTGATTGATTTTTTAAATAATCACTTTCAAATTTCATCACTAAACTAATGAAATCCTCATCAGTAATATCATCGGCTTTCGTAAATGTTGTGAATTCCATAACTGTTGGTTTAACTTGGTTTAATCGTAGCATTGCCTTTCCTTGAAGTGTTAAAAATTATGTCTATACCAAGTTAGACGATACTATTTGATAGGTGTGACAAAGTAATCGAAAAGATATTAAAGTGTGGGATTTATTATTTCGTGTTTAAGAGATAGACTGTAAGTATAATATCAGCTTGCAGGAGGCATTGCTCTCACCTGAGTGAATATATCCTAAACTGGCGAGTTAGCCACCATTACAGCCGTTCATCATCTAATTATTAATGTCCGCAGTGTGGCAAAAGTGATCGTTCAGAGACAACACACCACTGGTAGCTTTGAGCTCAGGCTGTGTATCTTTGGGTAAAGGGGTGCGTTTAGGCTTTTCCTTAACCGTTACTGTGTGAACGTCTTCTCGTGCTTCAATATCATCAAGCCTTACTTCAGCTTCGTTAAATTAACGTATTAATATCCCAGTTAAATACTCCCAAGTTAAACCACAAAAAGCTAGGTGATACGAATCAATATCATTTGTATTTACTATGTGTTATATTGCGCTCAAAAATAACTCCAAAACATAGATACATATAATATTCTAGGAAGCATCATGATGAAACGTAATACAATCGCTATAGTTATATCTAGCACTTTATCTGTCCTCACAACTCAAAATCTCTATGCAGGAGAAACTCTTAATAACGTTAAACAAGAGAATACAGATATGGAAAAGATTTCAGTTGTAGGAACAAAACAGTCAAGATATATCATTGAAGTTAATGATGGTGCAACTGGTTTAGACTTATCATTTTTAGATAACCCACGAAATACAATATTAATACCTGAACAATTAATCCTCGATAGAAAAGTAACAACCCTTGAAGAAGCTTTAAGAAATGCACCAGGTGTTAGTGCAGGAGATGGCTTTGGGGGCACCCGAGACGATTTCTTTATGCGTGGTTTCCGAAGAAATGCTGAATATAGAAATGGATTTAGACGAACGTCAATTTTTAAAGCCAACATGTCTAATACTGAATATGTGCAACTTGTTCAAGGACCAGCAGCCATTACGTATGGTCAGGTTGAGCCTGGGGGTGTTGTTGACGTAATTACAAAAAAACCGCTAAATGAGCAACGTATAGCTGGAGAGCTAAGAACTGGTTCATATAATGATAAATTTGGGATGATAGATTATTCGCAGCCTATCAATGAAGATTTTTCAATCCGTTTAGTTGCTTCAATACAGGATTCTGAAAGTTTTCGTGATTTTACTGATATTAAACGAGATACTTTCGCTTTTTCTTCTCGATATTATTTGGCTGATTCAACAAAAATAGATTTTGCTTATGAATACAGAAATGAAGCACGCCCATTAGATAGAGGAACTATCGCTATTGAGACAACTAATGGGCCAGCTATCATCAATGATCTTTTAGATGTACCTTTTAGTCAACGATTTGGTAGCCCTTGGGAAATTGGTGAAGTAGAAGCTGAAATTTTTGAATTATCCATAGGGCATGATTTTAATGATTTATGGAACCTTGAATTAAATATAGCTCATGAAGGCTCAACAGGTAATGACCTTCAATCTCGCCCTAGAGCAGCTTTTGTTGTTGATGCCGATACAGCTATAAATGAGCAAGGTTATATTACTAGCAAAGATTTTGACCCATCAGTAATAACGGATGGAGCTATTTATGATGATTCCTCAGATCGAGTATATTTAATAAAACGCTTAGATGGTAGTAGAGATAAAGAAGTAACAGCTGATTTAGCAAACATAAAGCTCAGAGGTGAGTTTGAATTAGGCTCAATGCTTCATCAAGTTATTTTAGGTGCTGATTATAGCAATGACAATATCGATAGGAAGTTCACCGTTGGCTCTCAAACTGATGGAATAAATTCAGCATTCCATAGCTTTATTGACCCTGTTTATAACTTATCGGGGGATTTTAGCCTTGATGGACTACCTATACTCTCAACTGGAAGTAAAAACTACGGAGCTTATTTTAATATTTACTCTCATGTTACAGAAAAGCTAGGTGTTCTAGCTGGTATGCGTTATAGCGACACAGATTATGAGGCTACAAGTAATGGGGTCATTACTTCTCAAACCGCTTCGTCTGGAGTAGTACCACAATTAGGACTCAACTATAAAGTATTAGATAATACATCTGTTTATGCATCATTTTCTGAATCATTTGAACCAAATAATGTCATCCCTGACAATACGGGTGATGCAGAAGAAATAGATCCTGAAGAAGGTGAACAGATAGAGTTTGGTGTTAAATCAGAATTTTTCAGTGGTAAAGCACAAACAACACTGTCTTTTTATAAAATTGATAAGATAAACGTTGTGGATGGTTTAGACGATTTAGGTGATCCTATTTTTGTTGATGGTAGAAGCTCTCAAGGGGTAGAGTTTTCTGTTACTGGTCAACCAACAGACGGCATGAATATCTCAGTATCTTATGCTTATACTGATGCTGAAGACCAAGATGCTTTAGGTAATAAAACACAAGCCGAAAGTATTGCAGACAATATCTTCAATATGTATACGTCTTATGAATTTCAGAGTGGTTATTTAGAAGGTCTTGGTCTTGGTGCGGGATACTACTATGAATCTGATCGTGTTATGGATGCGGAAGGTAACTTGAGCCAACAAGTTAATCTTGGCGATATTTCGCTAGTTGATTTATCTGCTTGGTATACAATTAAAGCACCTGACTCTTTATCTAAAGACGGAACTATTCGTTTTCAAGCAGGCGTTAAAAACCTATTTGATGATGAATACTATGGTGCAGGTTTTACAGTATTGCGTATCCCGTTAGGGTCACCTAGAACTGCCTTTGCCTCAGTATCATTTGATTTTTAAAAATACCAATAGATATAGGTAAAAAGAATTAGTAATTAAATGGCTACTTTATTGACGTTAAACACCAATAAAGTAGCCATTATTATGTAATATCCATCTTTGGTAGGAATAAAGTTGAACCGTAAAAAAAACAAAAGCAATTTAAAAAAACTCTACAATTTACATGCTTGGCTTGGCTTCCAACTCGCAATTATCATGTTTGTAATTTTAGCCACTGGTACAATTGCTACAATTTCAAATGAAATTGATTGGCTAATTTTTGATGAACTTAGAGCATCAGAAAAGCCCGCTAATTCACCTCAAAAAATGCCCGCAGAAAACTGGCAAGCGATATATGCGACACTAAAAGAATCGTACCCTAATGGGCAACCAGTCTATTTGAAAACTATGGGAGAAGATTATCTTACTTATAGAGCAACTATCATTGATGACTCTCTTCATCATAAGTTTGTACAAATAGATCAATGGACTCATAAAATTACAGGCACAATGCCTCAACTGACGGTACAACGTTTTTTTAGAGACTTTCATCGTTATTTATTTATGCCTGCACTTCCAGGTATTATTATCGTCTGTTTTTTTGCTTTTATCTTAGTTATCTCACTATACACAGGTTTAAAAACAACCAGAAACTGGAAGAAAGCCTTGTGGCGCTTTAGAGTCGACCAAGGACCACGCATAACATTAAGCGATGCTCATAAGTTATCAGGTCTTTGGGGAATCTGGTTTACTTGTATTATATGTATAACGGGTATTTGGTATTTATATGAATTTAGTTTCCGCTTAGTTGGTGCTACTTTAGAACCGAGGGGGGCAGCAATAGAAAGAGTCATTGATAATTCAAAATTACACCTAAGTTCAAAAGATTTCAATGAGATTATTCAGCTAGCTCAATCAACTCATAAAGATTGGGAAATAACTTCTATTTTCATTCCTCAAACCAGTGATAAGCCAATACAAATGCGAGGAATTAAGGATAATCCACTACTAAGGGAACGAGCCTATAGAGTATATATTGATCCTATAACAAAAGAAGTTATCGATATTTTTACACCAGATTCTATCGGCACCAATGCTTATTTAAATGAATATATAGATCCATTACACTTTGGCTTTTTTGCTGGCTTATGGTCAAAGTTAATTTGGTTCTTTTTTGGTTTAGCACTTACTGGGTTATCTGTTACAGGAGTTATAATGAGCTGGAAACGCACAAAGAGTAAAGCTTTAACGCAAACACAAATAGTGACATTGCCATTATTAATTTTAACGGTTATTGCATTTTTATTTTGGCTACAACGTTACATTTAAATGGATAATTAACAAAGTTCCATAGTGCCGTTTACTAAGACAAATGAAACAAAAAAGCCCTAACTCTTTCGAATCAGGGCTTTCATATATGGTACCGGAAGACGGACTTGAACCGTCACGCCCGAAGGCAACGGATTTTGAATCCGTCGTGTCTACCAATTCCACCACACCGGCAAGAGGGGATAGTAAACTGTGAAGTTTACAAAGAAATCATGTTTTTCTAAAACCTAATTTCTTTGTAAACTCTATTAATTCTTTTAATAAGGTAACTATAACTTATACATAATAACGTACTTCGCTAAAGTGGTTGGCATTATACGAGATATCTTTGTTAGTGCAATAGTTTTTCTCTGCACATTGCGCATTTGTGCCCTATTTGTTGTTTATTTATTCAATTCTGCTTTAATCATTTCTTTTTTATTCCTGTGACACTATTTAGCTGGCTGCTCTGGTTGATAAGCTTTAAAAAATAGATCGACCGCTTTATTAATATGCTGGCGAATTTCTTCATCTGATATTTTTTGGTTTGGCAATAATAACACTTGAAAGTGTATTCGACCTTTTATCATTTCCATTAACATACGTGTTGCAAAGCATGGGTCATCAATGGCTAAAATACCAGCTTGATCAAGCTGCATTAAATAATCTGTCAGTGGCTTTAAACCTTTTAATGGCCCCTTTTCATATATTAGCATGCCTATTTCGGGTAATTTCGGTATAACCTGAATTACTAATCGAAAAAGTGACACTAAGGTTTCAGATATTAAACCTTTAACAAACCTAAAACACATTTCTTTTAGAGCATCTCTCGGTACTAATTCTGTCATATTAATAGAAGCGATAGTGGCTGTTTGCATACTTACTTGCTGCCGTATTACTGCCATCAACAAACCTTGTTTGTTACCAAATTCATCATAAATAGAGCGCCTAGACCCACCTGCAATAGAAATAATCATTTCAAGTGAGGTTTGATCGTATCCATGCTGAAGAAATAAATCTTTTGCAGCGGTAAGTATTAATTCTCCACGGGCACTTAATTGAGTTGAATGTATGGTTTGGCAACTTTCCATTATATTACTAGCGCTTTTAACTTTTTAATTGACTTTGGTACTACATAGTACCAGAATACACGGTACTTAACAGTACCATTTACTTTTTAATCTTTATTTTCTTAAATAAAAGCGAGTTATCCTAACTGGAATCATCATGCGACTATTACTAACAATTATTTTAACATCATTTTTATTGAGCTGTAGTGAGCAACCGGTTACCACCGAAACTCCCATTAGACCTATTGCATGGACAAAAGTAACTGAATCCAGTTTGCAACAATTACGCACTTTGTCAGGCATTGTAGCACCTGTTGAAGCAGCAAGCTTAAGCTTTGAAGTAAATGGTAAAGTGCAAAGTGTCGAAGTAAAACTAGGTGATACCGTTCAAAAAGGTGATGTTTTAGCGCAATTGAACCACCGCAGTTTTGAATTATCCTCTAAATCTGCTCAAGCACAGTTAGACAAAGCAAAATCGGACTGGGTTGAAGCGAAAAATAGTTTTACTCGCTTTAAGCAACTAATAAAACAAGGGCTGGTATCTCAATCGGGCTTTGATAATGCAAAGGCTAATTTTGAATCAAGTAAAAGCGCGGTTAATGTTGCACAAGCACAATTAGATATTGCCAAGAAAAATTTACAAGATAGTACCTTAATTGCCCCTTACAATGGCATTATTACTAAACGACTAATAGAACCATCTCAACAAATTGCAGCGGGGCAAGCAGCCTTTGAAATCGAAGGTAAACACGGCTTAGAAGTAAATGTTATGGTGCCTGAAACCCTCATAAGGGAATTACAACAAAATGCAATTATCTCAATACGCTTCCCCGTGTTACCGCAATTAAACCTATTTGGGCGCATTACTGAAATTGGAACAAGAGCTGAAACAGCTAATGCTTTTCCCGTTACGGCAGCGTTACAAGAAGAAAACCCCTTATTACGCGCAGGCATGACAGCTGAAGTTGACTTTACCTTTGAAGGGGTAGGACAAACAGGCTTTCAGGGCACTGTTATTAAAGTACCTTTCTCTGCCATTCGTGCTGGAATAAATCAAAAAAGCCATGTTTTTGTCTACAATCCAACAACACAAGTGGTTGAACAACGTCAAGTACAAACAGAGAATGTGCTCAATAATATTGTCTTTATTTCTTCAGGTTTAACCAACGGTGAAATCATTGCTACCGCAGGTGTTGCTTTTTTGAGAGATGGACAAAAAGTAACGCTATTAGACAATACTACTCAGCGTTTTAATTAAGAGTCACACCATGAATATTACTCAAATTGCGTTTACTTATCGTAAAACTGCCTTTTTCATTCTCACCCTACTTTTGATCAATGGTGTCTTCGCTTACTTTATATTGCCTGCACAAGAAGACCCAACAATTACAATTAGAGAAGCCGTTATTTCGACCTCGTTCCCAGGTATGGCACCCGAGCGAGTAGAGCAATTAATTACTAAAAAACTTGAAGAAGAAATACGAAAAGTACCCGAAGTGAAAGAAATAAGGTCATTATCGACAACGGGTGCATCAACCATTCATGTTAAAATTTATGATCGCTATTTTAATTTAGATGATATTTGGCAAGATGTTCGTAATAAAACGGCGGCTGCCCACAGCAAAATGCCTTCAGGTACTAACTCGCCTTTTGTCAATACAGAGTTTGGCGATGTGTCAGTTGTAACACTGGCATTAACTGCTGATGGCTTTGAAATGAGCTCAATGTATGATATTGCACAACACATTCGAGACACATTGTATGCCGTTGAAGGTACAAAAAAAATTGAAATTTTAGGGCATTTACAAGAACGTATTTTTCTTGAAGTATCAAACGCAAAACTATCGCAGTTGGGAATTTCTCCACAAGCATTAATCAGTGAATTACAACAGCAAAATATTATTCGTTCTGGTGGTGAAGTAGATACAGGCGTTAAAAGCTTTATTGTAGAGCCTTCGGGGAATTTTGGCAGTGTATCAGATATTGCAGATACCTATATTAATATTCCCAACTCTCAAGATTTTATAGCATTAAAAGATGTAGTGAATATCAAACGAGGTTACATCGATCCACCAGACAAACTGGCTTATTTTAATGGTAAACCTGCTATTTTCTTTGCTATTTCAATGTTACCTAAGTATAACATTTTAAAATATGCACCTAGAATTAAAACTAAACTTAACGATATTATTTCAAGTTTACCTATAGGCTATCAGTTAGATATTGCCACTTATCAACCCGACCAAGTAGAAAAAACAGTACGTGGCGTTTCTATCAATGTGCTGCAAACATTAACCATTGTACTTGTTGTGGTGGTGTTATTCTTAGGCTTACGAACAGGCCTAATAGTGGGAGCTATAGTACCCTTTGTGATGCTGGCAACGCTTTCCATCATGCTATTTTTTGGCATGAAATTAGAGCGTATGAGCTTAGCCACACTCATTATATCGCTAGGACTATTAGTAGATAACGGTATTGTGATTGCTGAGGATTTTAAAAGTAGAATTGAAAAAGGGATCAGTCGTTTTGATGCTATGATTCAAGGTTGTAAAGAATTAGCCATTCCGTTATTAAGCTCTTCTGTAACCACTATTTTATTTTTCTTACCACTCATGTTAGCTGAACATGTAGCAGGTGAGTTCACTCGCTCTATCTCATTAGTCATTTTAATTACCTTACTAACCAGTTGGATAATGGCTTTATGCGTTACGCCCATCCTTTGTTATTATTTTATAAAGCCTTCAAAGAATGCAGAACAAAAGGATTCAACATTATCTAAAATTTATGCAAATTATGAGAAATTTTTGCATTGGCTATTACAGCATCGTTTATTATTTATGAGTTTAATGTTGGTACTATTTATTGGTGCCGTGGGTTCAATGAAATTTGTAGCTAAGCAATTCTTCCCTGAATCAGACCGAACACAAATACTCATGTATATCGATTTGCCAAATGGTACCTCTTCTCGTGAAACTAACCGACAAATGCAAGAAATCTTTCAGTGGTTAAATAACAAGGAAAAGTTCAGCTTTATTGAAAACTATTCAGGGTATGTGGGTTTTAATGGTCCTCGTTTTGTTTTATCACTTAATCCTGAAGATCCCGCTCAAAATAAAGGTTTTGTTGTGCTCAATGTAGTTGAGGGTACTGATGTTGCTAAAAGAGTACTAGAGCTAGATACACAACTTGAAGCGAAATTTCCTAATATATCAGCGCGCGTTAAAAAAATGTTTCTCGGCCCGTCTGATGCAAAAACAATAAAAATTCAGGTTCGAGGCCCAGACAAAAACGTTATTTATAAAAAGGCACAACAAATTATGGATTTACTCCATCAAGTGCCCAATACAATTAATATACGCAATGATTGGGAAAATTTAATTGTTAAAATTGATGTGCGTGTTGATCAACACCGCGCGAAAAGAGCTGGTTTAACATCAACAGAAATTGCCGATGCCTTACAAACTTATTTCTCGGGTGCCCAAATTACAGAATTCAGAGAAGAAGATGAAATTATTCCAATTATTTTACGCGCTGAAGAAGCTGAACGAAATAATTTAGACAGATTGCGTACACTGAACGTTTATTCACAAAAAACGGGCAAAGCTATTCCACTATTTCAAGTAGCAACGTTTGCGCCTGTCAATCAATTTTCAGTTATACATCATGAAGATATGTTTCGTACCATTAGTATAGAAGCACGTAATAACAATATGGCAGCAGAAGATTTACAATTAGTAATTGACGAAAAAATTAATGAGCTTGCCGCTGACTTACCAATCAACCATGAAATAGTTTATGGGGGCGCTATTAAAGAATCTAAAGCAGCACAAAAAGCATTAAGTGCGAGCATGCCTATGGTAATCGGCTTTATTTTAATATTACTTGTTGCTCAATTTAACTCATTCCGACAAGCCTCTATTATAACACTCACCATGCCTTTATCCTTCATTGGTGCGGTTATTGGTTTGCTTGTAATGCAAGCCCCTTTCGGCTTCATGGTAACTTTAGGCTTATATAGTTTAGCGGGTATTATCATCAACAATGCTATTGTGCTGATTGATCGCATTAAAATTGAAGAACAAAGTGGTAAAACACCATATAAAGCTTTAGTTGATGCTTGTTTAGCTCGATTACGCCCCATCACCATGACCACCATTACCACGGTAATGGGGTTGCTGCCACTTATTATCGGCAAAGATCCTTTATTTTATGGTATGGCCAATGTTATTGCCTTTGGTTTAGGTATTGGTACATTATTAACATTAGCGGTAGTTCCTGTATTGTACTCATCATTGTATAAAATTAGCGCACCGTCTTAGAATACATTACCCCTACATCAATCCACAACCTTTGTAGGGCGTAATTCATTGCATGATGTCAGAATAAATTCTAACCAATCAATCTACAACCTTTGTAAGGCATAATTCATTACGCCATGTCAGAATAAATTCTAACCAATCAATCCACAACCTTTGTAGGGCGCAATTTATTGCATGATGTCAGAATAAATTCTAACCTACATCAGTTCACAACCTTTGTAGGGCGTAATTCATTGCGCCATGTCAGAATAAATTCTAACCTACATGGCGTATTTTAATTTTAATATAAAGCATTACGTGCTTAAACTTTGATTATCTCTTTGCTAGACTATGGCAAATTTTTCTGAGCACTTTCTATGACTTCAATTTCTGTTAACGAATTTCCCCGCGCTGGCTTTCGTCGCCGTTTAGGTTCTTGGATTTATGACGTACTTATTGCCTTTGCTGTTTATATGGTTGCAGGCGCCATTGCATTTTTACTTTTTAATTTACTAATAAAATTTGGTTTAATCAGTATGCAAAACTTTGAGCACCCCATAGATTTACAACGCTCCTCTATTTTGTATAGCATACTAATTTACGGCTGGAACATTGCTTGGGTCAGTTTTTTCTTTGTTTTCTTTTGGGCTAAAAGTGGTCAAACATTAGGAATGAAAGCGTGGCGTTTGCGCGTACAAAATCAAGATGGTACGCGCATTAGTAAAATAACAGGAATAAAACGTTTATTACCTACCTTACTGGGTTTAGGTAATTTAACCGTAATATTTGATCGTAAAAACAAACTGAGTTTGCAAGACAGACTAACCAACACAGAGGTTGTAGTATTGTCTTTAGAAGCAAACAAAGGCAGGCTTTAGTTGCTCGCGGCGTATAACTTCCTTGTTTATTACTTTATTACGCCGCTTTTTTATTCATAAAGTACCAGGCTACACCTATAAATAATATACTTGGCGACACAGCGCCAATTATCGGGGGAAATTGATATACGAGGCTTAACGACCCAAGTACTTCATTTGAGACAAAAAAGACAATTCCTGTGATAACCCCCATCATAATTCGCGCCCCCATAGACACAGAGCGAAGCGGTCCAAAAATGAAAGATAACGCCACCAAAAGCATCACTGCCACCGTTGCTGGTTGAATAAGCTTTCGCCAAAAAGCAAGTTGATAACGGCTAGGGTCTTGAGAATTAGCCTGTAAATAATCAAGGTAATCAATCAATCCACGTACAGACAATGATTCAGGCGTTACAGTAACCACCCCTAATTTTTTAGGTGTTAATGACGATTTCCACTCTTGAGTGTCTACGTTAGAGGTCGTAATTTCTTTTTGAGTTATCTGTGTGTTAACCACACTGGATAAGTGCCAAATATTATCTTTATAAATAGCAGACTGAGCACTAAGCCAGCTATCGAGCTTTAATTCATCATTAAAACGATAAACTTCTACTTTTTTAAGCTGGCCTTGCTCTAATACTTCACCAATATTAACAAAATAATCACCATCTTTAGCCCACACGCCATTCTTAGCAGAAATTAAACTTCCCCCTGATATTGCTTGGGCACGTATCTCTCTTGCCGTTGCTTCACCGCTAGGGGCAAGCCATTCACCAACAGCCATGGAAACAAAAATCAATAAAATGGCAGTTTTCATCACTGATTTAATAATATCTAACCGTGATAATCCAGCAGCTTGCATTACTACCAACTCACTATTACTTGCTAACATACCAATACCTATTAAACCGCCAATTAAGGCAGACATAGGAAAGAATACTTCAATATCGCGAGGTAATGAATAAAGTACATACAATGCAGCATGAG
This sequence comes from Colwellia sp. E150_009, assembly GCF_053543955.1. Lineage (NCBI taxonomy): Bacteria > Pseudomonadati > Pseudomonadota > Gammaproteobacteria > Alteromonadales > Colwelliaceae > Colwellia > Colwellia sp. E150_009. The sequence continues at coordinate 31,670 of NZ_JBHFOM010000040.1, read as the reverse complement.
ACAAATCGTAGTCTCCTCGGCCTACCGCACGCATTTGCTCTACAAACTTTATAATGCCACTAACACTCACAAAAACAGCTAAGGTTAAAAAGGTGGTGGATGCCACAATACGGCCAATGTAAACATCTAATATCTTCATTCTTTTTTATCCTGAGCATAATTAACACTCGTAACATTACGCCTTAAACTAGGGAATTTTGATTTAATTTTACGCCCACTACTACGCTCTCTCATGAGCAAAATAATCCCCATAAATAACGCACTAATATGTATAGGCCACAACCCTATATTCGCTGGTAATGCTTGACGTTCCACGCCCGACTTCATTGCCGTTAATAGCAAAAAATACCCTAAAAATAACATAAGCGCGGGCAGCATCTTTGCAAATTTACCTTGCCGTGGATTAACCACGCTTAATGGCACAGCAATCAAGGTTAAAATAATACAAGCAAGTGGAAAAGCAATACGCCATTGAATAGTAGCGCTGTATTCAGGTGCTGAATCGACATCTGGTGGGTTAAACAGCTGATGTGTAGGTAAAGCGCTCAATTTACGGTGTTTTTGTTCTACTTCTTGATCCTGAATTTGAATATAATATTTATCAAAAGTAACCGCTTGAAATTCACCGTTAGTTGCATCTTTGTGATAGCGAATGCCTTGAGATAATACTAAACGTTGTGAACCCGAATCTTCCTCGAAAACTTGACCTTTTTTGGCATAAACTAAACTTGAGTTGATAATACTTTCTTCAAGATGATTTTCATCTGGTAACTGAGCTAAAAATACTTTGTCAAAGCTATTATCGTCACGATGTTTATCATGAATAAAAACAACGGCTTTTTCATTACCTGTTTTTTGAAAACGCCCAGCTACTAAAGAGCTTAATCCAGAATCAGCAGCAAGCTTGTCTTTAACTTGATATTGATATTCTGATGCCATAGGCGCTAAATACAAAGTAAAAATGCCTGTAAAAATAGCGGTAATAAATGCAAGTATTAATGTAACCCTTACCACATACCATTCACTTACACCGCACGCATGCAATATCGTCATTTCATTGTCTGCATATATACGTCCGTATGCTAGTAAAATTCCCAAGAAAAAACTAAGTGGCAGCATCATACCTGCTAAATCAGGTACTTTAAGCGCAATAAAAACCATAACCATTTGTCCAGGTATGCTTCCTTCAGAGGCATCACCTAATACTCGAACAAATTTTTGGCTAATAAAAATGGTCATCAACACAAAAAATACTGCAAGTTGTGTTTTTGCCACTTCTTTTAATAAATAACGAAAAATGATCACAAAAAGATCCCATTAAAACTGTGTTTTTTCTGACAATCGACGAGTTTTTCTAGTAAACTTGCCGTTTTCATAGCTAAACTATATAGTCACAGATAAATTTAATTGATAAATACTGCTATAATTATAGCGCTTAGCGATATCTCTTGAATAGATAAGAGTGCAGTTTTTTACTAATTTTAGCAAATTAAAAAGGTTTAAGGAGATCTCATGGAGTTCAGTATAAAAAGCGGTAGTCCCGAAAAACAGCGTAGTGCCTGTATTGTGGTGGGAGTATTTGAACCTCGTCGCCTCAGTTCAACAGCTGAACAACTTGACGAAATTAGTGAAGGTTACATAAGCAATTTATTACGAAAAGGTGATTTAGAAGGCAAATCTGGACAGATGTTATTACTACATCACGTACCTAATATTTTAAGTGAGCGTGTTTTACTTGTAGGCTGTGGTAAAGAACGCGAATTAGATGAACGTCAATATCGCCAAATAATTAAAAAAACAATTAACACGTTAAACGAAACCGGTTCAATGGAAGCGGTCTGTTTCTTATCTGAGTTACACGTTAAAGGTCGTGATACGTACTGGAAAGTTCGTCAAGCGGTAGAAGCAACTCAAGATAGCTTATATAGTTTTAATAGTTTAAAAACTCATAAAGAAGAACCACGCAGACCTTTACGTAAAATAGTGTTTAACGTGCCTACTCGTCGAGAATTACCTATTGGTGAACGTGCAATTAGCCATGCCTTGGCTATTTCCGAAGGAATAAGCACCTGTAAAAATGTTGCGAATATGCCACCTAATATTTGTAACCCTGCATACTTGGCCGAACAAGCTAAAATTTTAGCCAACGATTACGATAAAGTGACTACCACTATTGTTGGTGAACAAGAAATGGAAAAACTAGGCATGGGGTCATACTTAGCAGTAGGACGTGGTTCAGCTAACGAATCATTAATGAGTATTATGGCCTACAAAGGTATTGATGATGACTCAAAACCTTTAGTTTTAGTGGGTAAGGGCCTCACGTTTGACAGTGGTGGTATTTCGCTAAAACCAGGCGCAGGTATGGACGAAATGAAATATGACATGGGCGGTGCAGCTGGTGTTTTAGGTGCAATGCATGCCTTAGCAGAGTTAGATTTACCAATCAATGTTATTGGTGTTTTAGCAGGTTGTGAAAATATGCCTAGCAGTAATGCTTACCGCCCTGGCGATATTCTCACAACAATGTCTGGTCAAACGGTTGAAGTACTTAATACTGACGCTGAAGGTCGATTAGTATTGTGTGATGCGTTAACTTATGTTGAACGCTACGATCCTGAAGCTGTAATTGATGTAGCAACGTTAACGGGGGCTTGTGTGGTTGCTTTAGGTAAGCATGCCACTGGTTTATTAAGCTCGCATAACCCATTAGCGCATGAATTGCTAAACGCGTCTGATCAAAGTGGTGATAGAGCTTGGCGCTTACCGTTATGGGACGATTACCAAGAACAATTAGAAAGCCCGTTTGCTGATATGGCAAATATAGGCGGTAAAGAGGCTGGTACTATTACGGCCGCTTGTTTCTTAGCTCGCTTTACTAAAAAATACCATTGGGCGCATTTAGATATTGCTGGTACCGCATGGCGTAGTGGTGGCAAAGACAAAGGCTCAACAGGTCGCCCTGTTAGTATGTTAACGCAGTTTATGCTTAATCGTGCAGGTCAAGAACAAGGCGAATAGATAAACCACATGCAAACACAAGTAATGTTTTACCTTCTCAATGATGACAAGGAAAAAATACACAGTCAAAACGCTGATACTAGCTCAGCGTTTTATCATGCCTGTTTGCAAGCAAGTTATTTTTATCGCCAAAATCAGCGGGTATTCATTTACACGCAAGATAAACAAAGTGCTGAACAAATTGATGAGTTATTATGGGCGTTTGACAGCGACAGTTTTGTACCGCATAACTTATCAGGAGAAGGACCTAAACACGGTTCCGCTGTTGAAATTAGCGATCAACCATTGCGAGGCCGTCGTCCTGTGTTAATTAATTTAACGCCTACTGCCCCTAGTTTTGCCAGCCAATTTCAATTTATTGTTGATTTTGTGCCTAGTAATGAATTACTAAAACAACAAGCAAGAGAACGTTTTAAAGCATACAGGCAATGGGGCTTTGCAGTAGATAATCAACCAGTATCACCTTCACAATAATGTAAGCAAATTTACAATTCATAACTTTTATTTTGAGAACATGATGGAAAAAACTTTCAACCCAACCGACATTGAACAATCTCTTTATACTCACTGGGAAAAGCAAGGTTACTTTAGCCCTACAGGTGAAGGTGACAGCTATAGCATTGCTATTCCGCCACCAAATGTCACAGGCTCATTGCATATGGGGCATGCTTTTCAACAAACCATCATGGACACGTTAATTCGTTATCAACGTATGCAAGGTAAAAACACACTCTGGCAAACAGGTTGTGACCATGCAGGTATTGCGACTCAAATGGTAGTAGAACGTAAAATTGCTGCCGAAGAAGACAAAACACGTCACGATTACGGCCGTGAAGGTTTTATCGATAAAATTTGGGAATGGAAAGAAGAATCTGGTGGTACAATTGGTAAACAAATGCGCCGATTGGGTAATTCTATTGACTGGACACGCGAACGTTTTACTATGGATGCGGGCATGTCTGAGGCCGTACAAGAAGTGTTTGTGCGTTTATTTGAAGATGACTTAATTTACCGTGGTAAACGCTTGGTAAACTGGGATCCAAAATTCCACACCGCTATTTCTGATTTAGAAGTTGAAAATAAAGACAAAAAAGGTCACATGTGGCATTTACGCTATCCATTAGCCGATGGCGAAAAAACTGCAGAGGGGCTTAATTACTTAGTTGTTGCAACCACGCGCCCCGAAACTATGTTAGGCGATACAGGTGTAGCGGTTAATCCAGAAGATCCTCGCTATAAAGATTTAATTGGCAAAAAAGTTTTATTACCTTTGGTTAACCGTTTAATTCCTATTATTGGTGATGAACATGCCGATATGGAAAAAGGTACAGGTTGTGTAAAAATTACACCTGCCCATGACTTTAATGATAACGAAGTAGGTAAACGCCATGCCTTGCCGCAAATTAATATTTTAGACAAAAATGCCGCTATTTTAGCTAAAGCAGAAGTTTATGATACCAAAGGTGAACTTTGTGATGCATACAGTACCACATTACCTAGCGAGTTTGCAGGCATGGACAGGTTTGTCGCACGTAAAGCAATTGTAGCAAAATTTGATGAACTTGGCTTATTAGTTGAAGTGAAAGATCATGATCTCGTTGCCCCTTATGGTGATCGCTCTGGTGTGATCATCGAACCATTATTAACTGACCAATGGTATGTACGTGTTGAAAAACTAGCAGGTCCTGCCGTTGATGCAGTTAAAGATGGTCAAATTGAATTTGTGCCTACACAATATGAGAACCTCTATTTTTCTTGGATGAAAGATATTCAAGACTGGTGTATATCACGCCAACTTTGGTGGGGGCATCGTATTCCTGCATGGTATGACGACAGTGGTAAAGTCTATGTTGGTCGCACCGAAACTGAAGTGCGCGCTAACAATAATATTGCTGATGATGTCAATCTTAAACAAGATGATGACGTACTTGATACTTGGTTCTCATCTGCCTTATGGACTTTTTCAACTTTAGGCTGGCCTAAAGATACTGACGATTTAAAAACCTTTCACCCTACTGATGTATTAGTGACAGGCTTTGATATTATTTTCTTCTGGGTTGCTCGCATGATTATGATGACCATGCACTTTAACAAAGATGAAAATGGCAAAGCACAAATTCCGTTTAAAAAGATCTACATGACTGGTCTTATTCGCGATGAAAATGGCGATAAAATGAGTAAATCTAAAGGTAATGTTATTGATCCCTTAGATATGATTGACGGTATTTCATTAGAAGGTTTACTTGAAAAACGTACTGGCAACATGATGCAGCCAAAGCTTGCCAAGAAAATTGAGACACTTACTAAAAAAGAATTTCCTAACGGTATTGAAGCGCACGGCACAGATGCTTTGCGTTTCACCCTGACGTCTGTTGCAACAACAGGTCGTGATATTAGTTGGGACATGAAGCGTTTAGAAGGTTACCGTAATTTTACCAATAAGTTATGGAATGCAAGCCGTTATGTATTAATGAATACTGAAGAGTTTGATTGTGGTGCAAAAGGAGGTGAGCTAGAACTTTCATTAGCTGATCGTTGGATCATCGGTCAATTTGAACAAACGGTAAAAACCGTACATGAAGCATTTGATACCTTCCGTTTTGATTTAGCATCACAAGCTTTATATGAGTTTACTTGGAATCAGTTCTGTGATTGGTATTTAGAATTAACTAAACCAGTATTATTCAAAGGCAATGAAGCACAGCAACGCGGTACACGTCATACTTTAGTGAATGTATTAGAAGGTTTATTACGTTTAATGCACCCTATAATGCCATTTATTACTGAAACCATTTGGCAACGTGTTCAACCATTAAGCGATTTCGCCAAAGCTAACGACTCAATCATGGTACAAGCATTCCCACAATTTGATGCCGATAAATGCGATCAACAAGCCATTGATGATTTGGAATGGGTTAAACAATTCATCATTGCTATTCGTAATATTCGTGGTGAAATGGATATTGCCCCAAGCAAATCATTACCTGTTTTACTGAAAAATTTGAGTGAGAACGATCAACGTTGTTTAACTGAGAACGAACAATTTTTAAGTTCATTAGCAAAACTTGAGAGCATAACGGTACTTGGTGAGGGAGAACAAGGACCCGCTTCTGCGTCTGCGGTTGTAGGTGATTTAACCGTACTAATACCTATGGCTGGTTTAATTGACAAAGAAGCTGAAATGGCTCGTTTAGATAAGGCAATTGAAAAATTCAACAAAGAAGCAAATAAAACACGCGGAAAATTAGCAAATGACAACTTTGTTAGCAAAGCACCACATGCCGTTATTGAAAAAGAACAAGCTAAATTAAGCGAGGCTGAATCAGCACTTGCAAAACTGCTTGAACAAAAAGCTCAAATCGCTGCAATATAACTGTTAACGCGAATACACCCGCCTACAGTAAATGTTTTTAACGTAGGCGGTTTAACCTAAATGAGTAATTTTTTTATCTAATAATTCATTTTATAAAATTCACGTTGTTTCTTATAACAAGAAATGTGTTTTTATCGATTTAAAATTTTTATTCATTATAAAAAATATTGAACTATTTCAATTTTTTATAAAGCAAATTAAAAATACCTGTGCTAATATCATATTGCGTTGAGTTTTTGTGTTACGGATGAAGGTTGATACTAACTTTTGTTTTAGATTTACCGGGTACTGATGTACTTGTTTATTCTTAACAAATGGATTTAGGCAATACAGACTGATTGTTTGTTCCAAATACGGTTTGTTACGAATATGGTTTGTTTCCTTCCTCTTCCTGTACTACTTATGGTAGAGGGCATTTACTCGGGTAAAAACGGTGTAAACTTATGTTAAATATTTTAACAAGGCACCACATTAATATTATTTTATGACTACGGGAAAATGTAAGTATGTCTGATACAGTTACTGGTAAAGTTAAATTTTTCAACGAAACTAAAGGTTTCGGTTTTATAGAACAAGAAAATGGTCCTGACGTGTTTGTTCACTTCAGCGCTATCTCTGGAGACGGTTTCCGTACTCTAGCTGACGGTCAAGCAGTAACATTTACTGTTAAACAAGGTCAAAAAGGCCCTGAAGCAGAAAACGTTCTAGCTGTATAAGTTTTTAACTTATAAGCGGAAAAAGCGAAGAATGAGTTAAACTCCTTCTTCGCTTTTTTGTTTCTAACGCTTGGTTATTTTTGGTTTGTACCAAGTTGATTAAGTTGGTATTAATCATTTGAAACTTTTATTAAGCCAAGTTCAAATTAAGTATCATTAAATATCGCAGCCGAAAAAAAACGCTACCGATTATTCACCACTAGCGTTTAGTAAAACATTATTTAAATAAGCGTTATTCTGCAATATATTCAACGACTTCTAAACCAAAACCTGATAATGAATGGTATTTACTTTGTGAGCTTAGCAAACGCATTTTACTCACGCCTAAACTAGACAATATTTGAGAACCAACACCGACATTACGAGATCCAACATGACGGTTAACTTCTTTTACTGTTTCGCCTGCATCAATTTTTGCGTATTTCTCAACTAAATTAATTAGTTCCGCTGGCGACTCATGCTTACCTAGTAAAACCAATACCCCACCTTCTTTTGCTATTTTCTCTAATGCATTAGCTAGCGGCCACTTAGCAACACTTTCACGCTGACTAAACAATAAATCTCTGAATGTATTTTCTAAATGCACACGAACTAAAGTAGGTTCATCTGGTTTTATCTCACCTTTAGTTAAGGCAAAATGTGCTTGTCCATCAATTGTGTCTTTAAAAACAACGAGATCAAATTCACCAAATTCAGTTGGCAATTTACATTGAGACACGCGTTCAATGGTAGTTTCTGTTGCATTTCTAAATTCAATTAAATCAGCAATTGTACCCATTTTTATATCATGCTTTTTAGCGATAATTTCAAGATCTGGGCGGCGCGCCATGGTGCCATCTTCATTTAAAATTTCTACAATTACTGCTGCAGGCTCTAATTTTGCCATACGAGCTAAATCAACTCCTGCTTCAGTATGCCCCGCACGATTTAACACACCACCATCTTTAGCAATTAAAGGAAAAATGTGCCCTGGCTGAACAATATCTAAGTGTGTTGCATCTTTAGCAACAGCGGCAAGTACTGTAGTTGCTCGATCTCCAGCTGAAATCCCTGTAGTAACACCTCTAGCAGCTTCTATTGATACGGTAAAGTTAGTGCTAAACTGAGCATCGTTTTTATCAACCATCAAAGGTAGCTTTAAGATTTCACATTTTTCTTGTGTCATTGGCATACAAATTAGACCACGTCCGTGAGTTGCCATAAAGTTGATAGCTTCAGGTGTAACTTTTTCAGCCGCCATAATGAAGTCACCTTCATTTTCTCGGTCTTCATCATCCATTAGAATAACCATTTTACCTAAAGCAATATCATCGATTATTTCTTGTGGGGTATTTAAATTCATGAGGTTCTCTTTGGTTACTTGTTGATATTAGTTATGTGATAAGTGTAAATAATACCAATTAAAAAGTATTATCATGTTTAGCACTAATTTTAGATATTACTTAATAAAACCAGATTTTTTTAATAAGTCTTCTGTCACGTTCGACTTAACGTCCATCGATTCGTTTTTATTTTTTGTTAATAAACGCTCTAAATAGCGAGCAATTAAATCTACTTCTAAATTCACTTTAGTGCCTACCTGATAATAAGCAAACACAGTTTCTTTAACAGTGTGCGGTACTATGGTTAATCTAAATTTGTTGTTGCCTGATGCTTCATTTAATGCATTTACCGTTAAGCTTGTACCATCAACCGTCACCGAGCCTTTTTCTGCAATGTAATGCGCTAAATCTGACGGCATAGATAGCCAGTATTCAATGCTATTACCGTTATTAGTAATAGATAACACTTCACTAACACCATCTACATGGCCTGAAACCATATGCCCACCAAAACGTGTATTTGCTCGCATGGCTTTTTCTAAGTTGACTTTCATACCTACTTTATAATGAGCAAATCCCGTACGTTGCAACGTTTCATTTGACACGTCTGCACTATAGGTATGTGGGTCATAATCAACAACAGTCAGACAAATACCGTTAGTGGCTATGGAGTCACCTAATTTAACATCGCTCATATCAAGGCTATTGGTCGCGATAACTAAACGTGCTCCTTGCGCATTAATATTAATTGCTTTAATTGTGCCGACAGCTTCAATAATTCCAGTAAACATGTATATTCTCTATTCTGTTTTGCTAAGTGTTATAATCAAATTTTTAATTAGTATGCTTTCTTTTCAGTTTTGCAGTAATACGAATATCATTACCTACTTGACGAACATCGGTAATTGATAACAATTTTGCTTGCGCTAATGTATTAATATTTGGCATTTCTATTAGGTTTTTTCCATCTCCGCCTAATAGCTTGGGAGCTTGATATAAAATAAATTCATCTGCCAAACCTTGTTCTATAAACGCTCCTGCCAAGTGGGCACCTGATTCAACTAACACATCATTTAAGCCACGTTCAGCTAACAATGACAGTAATGCTAGCAAATCAACTTTATTCTTACCTATGTTCGTTTTAACCATAGGAATTTGTACTTGTTCTACAAAATGAGGCCAATCATGACAATTTTCAAGGCTAGTTTCATTTAAATTTCCACGCACCAAAATAATAGGTGATGCCTGATTAAAAAAGTCTAGGTCGGGCTTTAGCCTATTTTGACTATCAATGACCACCCGAACAGGTTGGCGAATATTTTCTGCCTGATAGTTTTCTTTTAATTCACCTAATTCAGACCAACGCACTGTCATTTTGGCATTATCAGTTAAAATTGTATCTGCACCAGTAATAATCGCGCAGCTTTGTGCCCTAAGCTTTTGTACATCAAACCTTGCGTTACTTGAGGTAATCCACTTACTTTCACCATTTTTCATGGCTGTTTTACCATCTAAACTAGCCGCTAATTTAACGCGAACATAAGGCAATGCTTTGGTCATTACATTAATAAAGCCTACATTTAATAACTTTGCTTCATTTTCTAACAAACCAAATGCTACTTGAATACCCGCTTGTTCTAACATGGCTAAACCACGGCCAGAAACTTCTGGATTGGGATCAACCATTGCAGCAACAACACGTTTAACTTGTGCATCAATTAACGCTTGAGCACAGGGAGGCGTCCTACCAAAATGGCTACATGGCTCTAGGGTTACGTATACAGTTGACCCTTTAATTAACTGAGGGTAATTATTTCTAGCGTCAAGTAGAGCATTAACTTCTGCATGCCCCTGCCCTGCTTTTTGATGAAACCCAGTACCAATAATTTGAGTATTAGTTCCGTTTTCAGTCGTTTCTTCATGAACCAGAACACAACCTACTCTAGGATTAGGGGATGTGGTGTAATGACCTTGCTTGGCTAGCTTGATAGCTAATGCCATAAAATGGTGATCTTGTTCAGTAAACACGTAACTTCCTTCCCTATTTTTTATTCGGCTTTTTATCCACCTTTTTATTACCACTTTTCTCTCTGCTACGGCTTTCCTTGCCTAGCTGAGCTATTTCATCAGCAAATTCACTAATGTCTTCAAATGATAAGTACACTGAAGCAAAACGAAGGTAAGCAACCTTGTCTAACTCTTTTAATTGAGTCATTAATAAATTGCCGAGCATTTCACTGGTAATTTCACGTTCTCCAGTAGCACGCATTTGTGATTGTAATTTATTGATAGACAGTTCAACTTGTTCAGTGCTAACTGGACGTTTTTCTAACGCCCTCATTAGACCGCTTCGCATTTTATCTTCATTAAACGGCTCTCGACTTCCGTCTCGTTTAATAATGCGAGGCATAACTAATTCAGCCGTTTCAAAAGTGGTATAACGTTCATTACAGACAAGACATTGCCGACGACGCCTAATTTGGTGTCCGTCTGACACTAAACGCGAGTCAATTACTTTAGTTTCTTGTGCGCTACAAAATGGACAATACATGGTTTACCTACAATAAGTACATGATCAAAAATGGCCGCTAACTGCGACCATTTTAATATAAATTCACATTAATTTGTAAATTAGTTTTGATTATTCAATATACTATCAAAAATTATTTATACACAGGGAAACGTGCGCATAACTCTTTAACGTTGGCTTGCACTTTAGCGATTGTATCTTCGTTAGTAATATCATCTAAAATATCACAAATCCAACCTGTCAGTATTTTAGTTTCTTCAACACCAAAACCACGACGACTAATTGCTGGCGTACCAAGGCGTAGGCCACTAGTAACAAACGGAGAACGAGGATCATTTGGTACTGAGTTTTTATTCACTGTGATATGTGCTTTACCTAATGCGGCATCAGCATCTTTACCTGTGATATTTTTATCAATCAGATCAAGTAATAACAAATGATTTTCGGTACTGTTTGATACCACCTTATAGCCACGTTCTTGTAATACTGCAACCATAGCTTTTGCGTTATCAAGTACGCTTTGTTGGTAAACTTTAAATTCTGGTGCTAACGCTTCTTTAAATGCTACCGCTTTAGCAGCAATAATATGCATTAATGGGCCACCTTGACCACCAGGAAAAACAGCACTGTTTAATTTTTTGTAAATTTCTTCATCATCACACGCTGAAACAATTAAGCCACCACGAGGGCCTGCTAATGTTTTATGAGTGGTAGTAGAAACAACATGCGCATGAGGTACAGGGTTAGGATATAAACCAGCAGCCACTAAACCCGCAACATGCGCCATATCAACAAAAAAGTAGGCACCAATGCTGTCTGCTATTTTACGCATACGCGCCCAATCAACAATACCTGAAAATGCTGAAAAACCACCAATAATCATTTCAGGCTTGTGTTCGTGAGCTAAACGCTCTAATTCTTCGTAATCAATATCACCAGTTTCAGGGTGAAGACCATATTGAACAGCTTCATAAGACTTACCTGAAAAGTTTACATGAGAACCATGCGTTAAATGACCACCATGCGCTAAACTCATACCTAATACTTTTCCGCCAGGTGTTACAAGCGCTTGAAAAACAGCAGCATTTGCTTGTGAACCTGCATGAGGTTGAACATTAGCATAAGTTGCACCAAATAATTCTTTTGCACGGTCAATCGCTAGTTGTTCTGCAATATCAACGTATTCACAGCCGCCGTAATAACGTTTACCTGGATAGCCTTCCGCATATTTATTAGTTAATTGTGAGCCTTGCGCTTCTAGTACACGCGGGCTACAGTAGTTTTCAGAAGCAATCAATTCAATATGCTCTTCTTGACGCACAACTTCATTGCTCATAGCTTGATAAAGTTCAGCATCAAAATCTGCAATATTCATATCACGAGTAAACATGGTTTTTCCTCAAATAAACAACCTAAGAACGTTGTATGTAAGATAATAAAAAGGTCTAAAATTAATGCCGCATATTTTGCCTGAGTTAGTCCAAAATGTACACGGCAAAACCAGTAACTTTTAGTTCATTTTGTCTTGTCTTATGTCTGAATTGCTGTAACTACTATTTTGATACAAAAAAACAAGACAAGAACAAATATAACCAAAACCAACAACACAGAATATAAACAACAATATATCAAAAAACAACAAACAATAAACAATATACCCAATAAAATCCGAATTAATAACAAACCCTGAGTTTTGCTTTATTCTAAAGTTTTGTATGAGTATTAACTTATTTCTGCTAGCTCAATGCTAAAACCACTTTTTCAGAACGTAGTTTTTTTGCCATCAATAGTACTAAAAAAATGGTCATGCTGATTGTCACTAACCCTGTAAAAGCCAGTAACGCCCATGACACAGGTAAACCTTTAAACAGATCTTCCATAATCAATGACTGCCCTGAGATAGGTAACCAATCTAACCATTTAGGCTTGTTGTCTACGAACATCATAATAACAGGCACCATGGCAGGTAACATAATAATCATAGAAACCATAGATTGTGCCTCTTTAAAGTTTTTCGATTGAAAAGCGACAAAAAGCTGTAAAGCCGATGCAAAGAAACAAATAGGCAATAACAACAATAAAAGTGCTGTGATTGTGAGAGTATTTAAATTAAAACTAGCGCCTATTTTAGTTAAATCAATAAAGCTAACTGAAAACGAGGTTAAACTTAACGTTAGCAACACGCCAATACAAGCAATTAAACTCGCACAACATAATTTAGCTGTCACAATTTTAACTGTACTAACAGGTTGACATAAAAGCATTTCTAACACGTTACGTTCACGTTCTCCCGCACTGGCATCAATAGCAACAGGAAGCCCAGACATAAACGCAGCCATTAATAAATATAAGCCAAGCATCATTGAGATAATCATGGCATTAGAGTTAGGTAACGATGTGTCTTGTTCAATAATTTTAATGGGTTGCAGTAAATTAACATCAATTCCACGCACTAATAAACGTTTATAACCAATAGCTTGTGCATATTGATTAATCGTAGTTTTCATACGTCTAATTGGTGACATATTAGCTTTCTCACTAAAATCTGCACGTAAATAAAGATCAATTGATTTGCCATCTAACATATCTTGGTTAAAAGTATCTGGAATAATAATGCTAAGGTTACGTTCTTCCCAACTTGATTTTTCATTATTCGGTGCATCTTTTAATGATAAAATATTTTCATCTTTAAGAGATTTTATTAATTGTGGAGCATATTCAGCCCCCGTTATTTTGACATAAACAGCTGGAGTTTCTACTGCCTCTTTAATCATGACCTTTGACATAGCAAAAATCATTATTGGGGCCATCACTGCCATTGTCATAGCCATCATCATCGCCCTTCTATCACGAAAGGCTTCTTTTAGCTCTTTTGATAGAAGTGCTTTAAACTGGATCATTTAGCCGCTCCTTTAACTAAAAATATAAGTCTGTGACAACTTGAAACCATCATGCTGCTACTCCTTCATCGGAGCCAATGATTTTAACGAAAGCCTCTTCTAGCTGAGTTTCACCTGCCAACTCACAAAGCTCATTAGGTGTTCCCTCTGCAGCAAGTTTTCCGTTAGCCACAATAATAACGCGGTCACATAAAGCAGCAACTTCTTGCATTACATGTGAAGAAAATAAAATACAATGTCCTTTTTCTTTAAAACGTGCCAAATAATTTCGTAATACGCGGGTACTCATCACATCAAGACCACGTGTTGGTTCATCAAGCACAAAGTTTTTAGGTTGATGCACTAGAGCTTGGGCTAATGTTACCTTCATCCTTTGTCCTTGAGAAAAGCCTAAAGTTTTACGGTGCGCTAATGCTTCCATATCTAAATCTTTAATTATTGCTTCAATTGCTTGATGCTTAAAGTCACCTTGCAAACCATGAATACTGGCAAAGTAATCTATTTGCTCATAAGCAGTTAAACGTTCATATAAGCCAAACTTATCAGGAAATATCCCCAAACGTGCCCTAGCAGCAAGTGGGTTATCAACAACATTAATACCGTCAATAATGGCATTACCATCATCGGCTTTAAGTAAACCGTAGAGTGTCCGTAAGCAAGTCGTTTTTCCTGCACCATTAGGCCCTAAAATACCCGTAATTTCGCCATCATTAGCAGTAAAAGATAAACCATCTAATGCGATCACCGAACCTAGTTCTTTTGTTTTGTTAAAGCCGCTAAACAAACGTTTATTTTTACCGCCAAAGGTTTTACGCAAATTATTAACTTGTATCATTAGTCTTTAGCTCCTTGTTCAGCCGAACCTGCATTATTAGTTTCAACAATGAGTGTTCCACCATTTAAATTAGTCATAAAAGACTCTTTAGGTATATTTTCTAAACAGGATTCGTCTAGCGTTTTTGGTTGTAGTGTTGTTAAAAATTCATTAATAATATCACTCGCGCACGTATTCATCGCAACAGTATGTGCCGCATTTTCAATAATAATATGGTGATTATTAGGTAACGTTTTAGCACTGTATTTACCATTACTTGGTGGTGTAACAGGATCTAAGTTACCTGATAAAATCAAGGTAGGAATATTTGCTGTTACAGGCTGATAAAATGCTTCACTGGGGCTGTATTGTGGCCATAGGGGACAAACCATTTTAAAAGCAAAATGGCTATCATCGCCCCCAAAACTATTATTCGCGTCTTGGGCAAAATCCTCTGCGGATATTCTAGGAAAGTCCTCATTACAGGCGATATTAAATAACAAACCAAGGTAAATGCCTTGCCCACTTTCTGATTGGGCAACCAAACCAGCTAATGGCATATAATTACCTAAGTAGGCTTGATGAATCACTAAGGGCACAATAGAACGTGTTGCTACTGAGTATAATTGCATACGCAAAGTACCCAGTAGCTTTCCTTCACTAATAACAAACTGAGTTTGGGTTCCTAGTCTGGGATGGGCAATATTCACTGCTACTGGCGCTTCAGCTAAACGGGCAACTAGGCTATTAAATTCTTGTTCGAGCTCAGGGTAAGCTTGCTGACAACTTAATTCTTTTTGACAGTTTTCTAATAACAAATTAAATGATCTAGCCGAACTTTGCCCAAACAAACCGATAGGGATTTCAATAGGGCCTACACTATCAAGCACAACACTGCGCAATGAATCAGGAAACATACGCATGTAAACCAGTCCTGCTCGAGTTCCGTAAGAACCACCATAAATATTTAATTGTTGATGTCCAAGCGCTGCGCGTACCGCGTCAAAATCGCGAATAGCGTTTTCACTATTATATTGACTTAAATCGCCACTAAAACTAGCAAGACAGTCTTTAATATCTTGCGCTGAAAAGTCTTCAGGCATTATGGTGTAAACGTTTTGTTCTGCTGATTCTTCACACTGTAGTGGGTGAGATTGACCCGTACCCCGTTGATCCACTAAGATCAAATCACGCGTTTTACGAACTTCTCTAAAAACATACCGCAAGCCTGATGCTAATTCGGCTGCTGCCTGCCCAGGGCCTCCTGCTAAAAACATTAGCGGTATTTTATTATCACTGTTATCAATAGCGGGTAAAACTACAAAATTGATGCTGATTTTTTCATCATCAGGTTTACTGTAGTTTTCTGGCACTAATAGCTTGCCACATTTCACCTGTTCTCTCACGCCATCAACATGGCAATTTTCCAGAGTAAAGCTTTGCTGTTCACCATAAGCTGTAAAACTTAAAAGCAAGAAAACTAAGGTTGTAACTTTCCAATGATTTATCATTTTATATTCCATTTTTAGCATTTTAACCATTTTTATACAAAACAACGCTATTCTATTAGAGTTAGCTGCTATTTAAAATCTATCAATTTGTAAATATTTATAAATTACTATTCCCAAATGCCTGAATAAAAGATAAAGTTTAAATATTGATTTCCCTCTATATATTTAAGGAACCCTCATGGAATTAAATCAGTGGGTAGATGAGTTATTTGAAGTATTTGATGAAGATAAAGACGGCGTAATAAGTCGCTCTGAATTCGTTGAGCTCATTGATGTGTTATTACAAGACAAAGGCATTCGTATGTGTGAGTCTATTTTCAATCGTTTCGATAAAAACCACAGCAATTCTATCTCTAAAGAAGAATTAACCGAAATGGTTATCGAATTAGCCTTGTAGTTTTATTCCTGAATTTTCATTTAGCTCTCAGTTAGAGAGCTAAATGCTATTTAATGCCAATCATTCAAAAGAGCGATATTCTTTACGCTCCCGATATTAAGCCATTTTTCAATGCTTCTTTGTTAATTTTGTTTTTATCACTTTGCACTAAAGGTAAAGACTTTTTATAAATAACTCGGCTAGGTATCATGTAAGAAGCAAGATGTTTCTTCAATTCAAATAATATTTCATTCTCGGTTATTTCATTTAACGCAGAATAAACCATAACAATTTCTTCTTCGATCAGTTCATTATCTAAACCAAACACGGCACATTTTTCTATTTGTGGAATATTTTTTGCGACAACAGACTCAATTTCATACGGTGAAACCCTGAAACCACGGGTTTTAATCATGTCATCCTGTCTAGACACAAAATACAAATACCCTTCTTCATCTTTATAAACGTAATCTCCCGTTGCCACAACGAGTTCATCAGTCAGTTGCCCTTCTAAATTAATGACATCTTTTAATATTTGTACTGATTTAAAACGTTCAGCATTTTGCTCTGGCGCATTCCAAAAGCCGCGATAAATATAGCTACCACGGTGAATTAATTCGCCAACCTCACGCACGCCACATTCTTTCCCTTCTTCATTAATCACATACAATTCAACATCAGGAATGGCTTTACCGATTGAGTCAGGTCTAATTTGCACTTGTGATGGGTCTAGATAGGTTGAACGAAATGCTTCAGTAAGACCGTGCATTGAGTAAAAATCTGCATTTTGGAAGGTATTCTTACAGTCTTTGATCATTTTAGCTGTGACATTGCCACCCGAAGAAGTAATGGTTTTAACGTTTGCAAAAAGTTCAGCACTCGGAATACGGTGTAAATCTTCATCAAACATTTGTGAAATATTCACAGGCATTAAGGGTAACACTGTTACTTTATCGTTAATAATATGATTAAAAAAATCTTCAGGTAATATGAAGCGATGCAATGCTAAAGTTGCTTTTTTGTACAAGGTACAAAAAATTTGGTTTAAACCATAATCAAGATTAAAAATAAGTACGCCTGAAATAACATCTTCATGCTTAAGATCTAAATATTGCGAAACAACTCGTGCAGAATCAATTAAGTTACGATGTGATATAACAATACCTTTAGGCGTACCTGAAACACCAAAAGAATAAGTAATTACCGCATTACTATGACCATTGATATCACAAACATATGGTTTATTGTAATATTTAAATATTTCTTCAAATGAGGCTATTCCTTTATCAGCAGTTTCATAAGAAATAATGTGCCCGTTAAAATCAATTTCTTCTATATTTTCAAGCTGAAGCTTGTCTGTAATGATACATTTAATATCACAATCATTAATAATATATTCAACCTGCTCAGACTTAAGTAAAGTAGTGAGTGGTACTAAGATATAGTCGGTAGACAAAATAGCCAATACCGCAATCACTTGTTCAATACCTTTGGTAGAATATAGCCCAATGCGTGAATCTTTAGGTAGGTCTAGTTCATTTAAGTAAAAAGCAACCTGATTTACTTTAGTAAATAATTCGCCGTAAGTAATAATTTTTTCGTTATAAACTACCGCAGATTTTTCGCTATTGGCCTGCACTGCATCTTCAAGAAGTGTTCTTATACAGTTTATCGACATTATGCTTTTCCTCTTATTTTTCTTTGCGCTTTGCTTTGTACTTTAAGCATCTACAGCCCCAAGTGTCCAAATATCATAATTACTATCAAGGACAGTGGTAGGATTATGTGCTGAATTAAGAATTTTTTTGTAAAAAAATGAAATAATATCTTCTATTTCACTACGCGTTAAAACTTTAGTAATTCCGCCAGTTAACACAATTGAGTTAATAGCCAGTAATTTTAAATTAATGTATGCTTTTCTGTAGTGTGAAATTTTACATAAAACCAAAAAGATAGCCAGCTGCATTAATATTTTAGTCGCTTTTTCACTTTGTTCTTCAAAAATATTTTCGGTTACTTTTAAGTGCATAAGCAGCTCGTAAACAAATTCATTGTTTTTAGCAGCAAAAATTAATGACTGTTTTGATTTATACACACCCAACTTTTTAAAAACCAACCTGTCATATTCATTTTCAGTCACTAAGTTGTCGTCAACCAAATCTTTTGAATAATGAATATCAGTAGTTGCACCACCAATATCAAGCAGTATAAAAGGATTAACTACTGAAAATTTGGTGTTAATTAACGGCAAAGTTTTGTTCACTATGTACGGCGTAGAATATATTTGGTTCGAGGTAATATTATACAAATGCTTAATATCTTCTTTGCCTTCAATATCTTTTTGATAAAGATTGGTTAAGTATTCTCGCAAATGCTCTTCTACAATATGTAACCTATCATCAATAATGTTAGGCAAAATATCTATATGCTCAATATTAGCTTTAATTATAGGTGCATCAATTTCATTACCAACAAATACTATATTTGAATAATTTAGCTGTGTTAAATAATGATATAAACGGTTCGAAAAAATATTCCCGTTAGAATTAATTCCACCGACAATAATAACAACATCAATAAGATCACTTGGTATTGAGTAATCTTCAATATTTTGAAACAGCACAGTATCAATAATATTAATGCCAGAATTAAAGGCAATATTAGTGGCATACTTTATTGAGAATGTATTGGTAATGCCAATAATAAGGGTAGTTAATCCACCATTCGCAGAAGAACAAATATAAACATCTTCTTTTGCAAAACGCTCTATTGTTTTTCCGCCTTTGTGCATTAAATCATCTAAAATATCTTTATTAAAATCTCTAAAATGTTGTTCAATAGTCGAAGGTGTACTCATTTTAAAGTAAGTACTGCCCACATCAATGAGTAGTTTTTCAGTGCTACGTTTCATGCTAATGCTTTCATCATTATTGTTAATTTCTACCGTACTCATTGCATAATCCCTATATCGTGAATAATATCATTAACGATACTGGTAGTATCTTTAGTTAAATCACATTGCGCTTTATCATAAGCATAACAGCGATCAGGAATAGGCACATTACCTCGTTTAATAATTCGAATATTTTTCTTAGCATCTCGAATAGTTATCATATTATTGTGATTGATAATATGAGGAGAAAAAGGCACGTCAATAACTCCGTTTTTAATACTGTTAAAGACTTTTCGCCATAACGTATCAGCAGGATCATTAAATACAGCTTCCATGATAGCTTTTACCTGCAATGTGAGCATTTCTTCTTCTTCTTCGTCAACCACGTTAGGTAAACCATTTAAAATACCTAACGTGTACTGAGTATTTGCCACCGTTTTAGCATTGGCTTCTTTGGTAGGAATACCAGATGCTTCTTCTCGGGTTTTGGTGATGATTTTATCTGCCCCCACCATGGAGGCAATTACAGTCGACATGTTGATCAGCTGCTCAGCATAATTTTTGTTGGTAGGAAAAGCGCCCATCCATTGATGGTAAACTAAGTGAATTGCAGCATCGCCACAGTTAATTTGTTCAGCATAATATCGCGCTAATTTTTTCAGCACGGCACCTGTAACAATATCTTGATTCATTGAACCTTGTTGGGAAAATGACACTGAAAAAGACTTTACACCTTCTTCTAATGACAACAACATTTCTAATAATTGAATAACAATGGTGATTGACGGTGGCACTAACGTAGCAGTAAGCGGTCCAAACGATTCTCTATTGATAGGCTCGTTCAGTTTAGAATAGTTAGCACACACTCTTTCTACATACTTCCAATACAGAAAGGCTTTATCAAGCGGAAAGTTTTTTGAATAAGGTAAAAGGTAGGTAATTGGTCCACCTTCTATTTCAAAAATTCCCGAGGCAATAGCGGTTTCAATTAATAAACGTGCATCAGGTGTGCCATGACGTAAACTCACAGGTTTATTGAAATGAGTGATCATTTTACGGGTAGTTCTATAGCCATGATTTACCAAAGGATAACCATTAAGCATATCAACGTTATTTTCTTCACTTAAACGCAGCATCTTTTTTGACGTTGCATAATCATTTAAACGTGTGTTGGAATCAATAGTTAATGGTAGTACATCAACATTGGCATCAACAAAAAACTCATAAAGTGCAAATTGTTTTTTATAGGTAGGGAAACCGCCACGGGGTTGCACTAACATTTTATTTTGATTTTTAAAGTGATGAGATATAAATAAATCTTTACTGGCGTTTTTAACAAATTCTGTTACTTCGGCAAAGTCAAAGGTGTCAACATACTCATTGCTCAGAATAATTTCTCTTTCTTCTTGCAGCAAACTCATTAGCTATTTCTCTCTTGTATCGCGCTTTCTTTAATATTCTTTATTTCAGATTTATTTTCTACAAGGCCTCTTTCTTCTAGCAAGTTTTCAAGCATATCTAGACCTGTATTCAAATCAACTTGATGACAAACAATATCAAAACCGTAATTTTTATACCTTGGTACAATGTCTTCGGCATTACCAGTGCCAACCACCAAATTACCGCCAATCATCATAATAAGATTATCTAAATTTTTGTATTTTGACTTTAAAGCTTTGACCTCTCGGCTCCAACCTTCTGCTTCACCATTAAGTGAAGATATCATTAAAATTTCTGCGCCAGTTTCTACTACCGCATCAAAAAATTCTTCTAAGTAGGTGTTTACTCCTAGGTTAAACACCTCGTATCCTCGAGCATTTAATGATAGCTCTATTAGTCGATTAGCGACCACATGGATGTCGTTACCAACTACACCTGTTACAACCTTCATATTTTTACCTTCATATTTTCGCAGAGCCCACCGTATAACTATTCACTATTGCTGAATATATAGTACCAAAATTTAGTGAAAAACACTCCTTTAATGCTAGAATACTGCCAAATACCGTATATAAAAAATAACAGGACTGATTTATGACATTTTTTACCGCAGATATCTGTGATGATCACAGCGAAAAGGTATTTGTACTTGGCGCTGGTTATCAAAATTATGGTGGCACAAGTAAATGCCAAGGTGAAGTTATCACAATAAAGTTAGACAAAAACAATACTGACTTAATTACACTACTTAGAGATGAAGATGGCTCAGGTAAAGTAGTTGTGGTAGATGTAGCCCAAGAATATTATGCCGTAGTGGGTGAGAATTTAATGAAATTCGCCCATAAAAATAACTATGCTGGCATTATCGTTAATGGTTATATTCGAGATACTTTTCAAATTACCGATATACCTGTGGCGCTATACGCACTAGGTACTTGTTCTAGAAAAGCAATTCCTGTGACATCAGGCGAGCGTGGTATTCGTTTATCATTTGGCGGCATTGAGTTTAATCAAGGTGATTACCTTTACGCTGACACCGATGGCGTAATTGTTACTGCCAATAAAATTGTTTAGCTATAAAATTACAACAAACAAATTAAAAGCGAACTAAAAACCAAAAATCCCGTTGTTCGTATATTAACAACGGGATTTTTTAAGCTTTTAAAAACTATAATTTAAATAATTACAGTACTTTAGCAATTGATTGCGTTAGATAGTCAACATTATCAGGTGAAATACCTGCAAGGCTTATACGGCTAGAGCCAACAATATAAATACCAAATTCATCTTGTAATCGTTGCACTTGGTTTTTATCAATACCTAAGAAAGAGAACATACCATTTTGTTTAGCTATAAAGCTAAAGTCACGTGTTACGCCATTGGCAATCAATTGATCTACCAGCAATTGGCGCATGCCATTAATACGGTCACGCATTTCTTTTAATTCACCATGCCACTGCGTTGTTAATTCGGCAGAGTTTAAAATAGTTTCTACAATGGCAGCTCCGTGTGCAGGAGGCATTGAGTAATTAACACGCACAACCGAAAGTAATACAGAACTAATAATATCAGCAGATATTGCATCTTTACCAATGATTGAACAAGCACCAATACGCTCACGATATAAGCCAAAGTTCTTTGAACATGAACCACAGATAATCATTTGCTCAACAGTATCAGCCATTAAGCGCAAACCAAAAGCATCGGCATCTAAATCTTCGCCAAAGCCCTGATACGCCATATCTACAACAGGAATAAAACCAACCTGTTTAGCTACTTCGGCTACTTCTTGCCATTGTTCTTTGTTCAAGTCCATACCACTAGGGTTATGACAACAAGCATGCAATAGTACAGCATCATCTTTAGATACTTGTTTTAACGCAGCCAGCATACCGTCAAAATCTAAACACTTATTTTCATAATCATAATATGGGTACGTTTTAACATTTAAACCAGCTGCTGTGAAAACACCTTGATGATTTGCCCAAGTAGGATTACTTACCCAAATAGTTGCGCCAGGTGTACAGGTTTTAATAAATTCACCCGCTGTACGTAAAGCACCAGTACCACCTGGAGTAGAAACCGTACGAATACGATTTTCTCTAATAACTTGGTGATCTCCCAACATAAGTGAAGTGATTTTTTCATTAAATAATGCTGAACCAGCAGAACCTAAATAAGCTTTACTCTTTTCGTTTTCTAGTCGAAATCTTTCAGCTATTTTTACACAAGATAATACTGGCGTATCACCATTTTCATCTTTGTATATTCCCGCACCAAGATCTATTTTATTAGGGTTGACGTCGGCTTTGAATTTTACCGACAAACCTAAAATAGGATCTGCAGGTAACTGTGTTAACTTTGAAAACATAGGTTTAAGACCTTCTTAATTACGGTGATTATTTTTTAATACAAATAGCACTATTCTAATAACTAAAAAATAACTAAGCTTTATAAAAATTCATTAAATATTGCCAGTGATTATACATCAATAAATATTAATAACTGTAGATAAATCTTGAATATAAATACTATAATCTTTCAAAATATAGAAAATAGAACTAAGCAGGTTACGCAAACTATTAAGCTGTTAGAGTAGACATTGTATTTGAAACAGGAAGTTAACTTATGGCAAGGCCAAAAACGAAAGAAGATTTATGCAAAGCAGCTAAAATAAAATTTGAAATGTTATGGCAAACAATTGATTCAATGCCAGAAAACACATTAAATACAAATTTTGATTTTTCAACAGATCCTAACAAGAAAGAAGCCCATTGGCGCCGCGATAAAAATCTTAGGGATGTATTAATTCACCTTTATGAATGGCATCAATTATTGATACGCTGGATTAATGCTAACCTTGCAGGGATTCAATCACCATTTATTCCCACACCATATAACTGGAAAACTTACGGAGCAATGAATATTGAGTTTTGGGAAAAACATCAAAACACATCACTTAACGATGCTAAAATAAAAGTTAACACGAGTCATGCTCAGGTTATGCTTTTAATACAAAAATTCTCAACAGAAGAACTGTTTACAAAGCAATTCTACAATTGGACAGGCACAACTACGTTGGGTAGTTATTGCGTATCAGCGCTTTCTAGCCATTATGAGTGGGCGATAAAAAAATTAAACGCACACGCAAAAAAATTTATATAAACTATCAATGATACAATTTCTCAAACCAAACACACTAAAACGAAAAAGCCTGCTATATAGCAGGCTTTTTCGTTTTAGAATATGGTGCCCCGACCCGGAGTTGAACCAGGGACACGCGGATTTTCAATCCGCTGCTCTACCAACTGAGCTATCGGGGCATTCTATCAAAAGTTGAAACAGAGTATGTGCCAACGAGCGCGTATGATAGCTATAATTATTAAAGCTCGCAACCGTTTTCTAATGATAGTTTTTATAAAACCGTTAGCGCTTATAATTCAAAATCACTGAAATCTAAATCATTGTCGCGCGACAAAGTAACTTTTTTACTTGGCTCTAATTCTAATAATGAAGGCTGCTCTGGTTGTGAACTTTCTTCCACAGGTTTCATTTCAACACTTTCTATATGATTTTTTTTGTCTTGACGTTTTTTTCTTTGAATGCAACGTTTTATTACTTTTTGTTTGTTATCATTATTTAGCGTAGACCATTCTTTTCGTTCATCACGCGTACGCATACAGCCAAGACAATAGCCTTTTTCATTCGATTGACATACGCCCACACACGGACTTGGAACATCAAAGAACTCTAACTGCATTATTATACAACCTTAAAGATTTAACCTTATATTTCATCACTCACATTAACGAAAGTGCATCTATAGCAATGTGATAAACAGGATTTTCAAATGCAACAGCAACACTGATAGGCACATAAATCAATAACAGCGTTTTTACATAGTACGTAGATTTAAGGCGTGAAAATACTATAGATTTAAGTATAACAAGTCAATATTTGCTCATTTAAACAACAGTTTTATTACTATATTCATACAGCATTCTAAATAAATATTTACCAGTTTACTAAGCAGTTAGTTTAGCGACCTAGCAAGAAAAACTCTTATGCTTGCTCTATGGGCACAATCACTTCAAAACAAGCACCTTGCTCTGACTGTAGCAGTTTAATAGTGCCGCCTAATTTTACATTAACCAAATTAAACACAATATTTAAACCTAAACCTGATCCCCCCTGCCCACGTTTGGTCGTTACAAAAGGTTCAAATATCCGTTTTTTCAACTTTGTAGAAATGCCTTTTCCATTGTCGGTATAAAGTAATGTTAAGTGTCCATCACTTTTAGAAAAGACGATGGATATTTCCCCTTCAGAACAATCCTCAAAACCATGAATATGTGAATTCATCAACAAATTAGTTAAAACTTGGTTCCAAGCGCTTGGGTATGTCGTTAATTCTAGTTCTTTGTCTACCTCGACATTAATATGATATTTTTTTTGCTTGAAAAGCGTTTTAACTGTGTTTACTACGTCATACACATGTTGGTGTAAATTTATGTTCATTTTAGGGTCAGTATGTTGCTCTACAGCAACCGACTTAAAACTACGAATAAGCTCAACAGACTTATATAAACTACGTTCTATTATTTGTTCATATTCTGTTAACAAGTGTAATGTATTAATAAGAAAAGATTTAGTAAGCTCGTTAGACTCAATTGACTTTTGCAAGGCTTCTATTTTTTCTTTTAATGCAGTAACAGATGTTACACAAATGCCTAAAGGTGTATTTACCTCATGAGCGACACCTGCAACCAATTGACCAATCGAAGCCATTTTTTCAGATTGTACTAATTGGTCTTGTGCCAACGTTAAATTATCCAGTAAATCTTGCAATTGCTGATTATTTTTTTGTAATTTAGCCGTTCTATCATGCACTTTAACTTCTAACTCGCCATTTAAGGCCAATAAGGCATTTTCAGCACCTTCTAATTTAGTAATTTTATCTTTTAGCTTAATGCGCATATTATTAATAGCATTGACAAGGTAGTCTAATTCGTCTTTATTTCCCGAGCGATTAGACAAGATTAATTCTTTATCTAAATTGTCACTTGCTAATGCTTGTGCATAATTTGAAATTTGAAATAAATACCGCATGATAAGCTTATTAACGATAAGAATAATAAAAAATGTGACAATAAAAATCTTAATAAATTCAGCGGTTAATATAAATCCAGCTTGCTGCCATAATCGTTGATAAATATCTTGATAATGTGCATAAACTTGTAATTTACCTACATATTCACCATGAAAAAAAATAGGGTATTCAATAAACTTTTTCGTGACTATATTTACATCGCCAAACTGCTGTCTATAATCAAAATCGTTTTCGATAATAACAAGGCCAATATCAGGTAAATCAACAATTCCCTGCATTTGTTGTGCGACGAGCGGTTTATTAAAATTCCATAAACCTCTAGCAATTGAAGGAATATAACTTTTTTCTATGTTATCAAACCTTTGATCTAATAAAGCGACATCACCTTTGAAAGAAGAATAGAGCTGAACGCCAGTGGAGCATACAGAAACGAAAGTACTGCAAAGCAATATATAAGCCAGTAAGCGCTTGGTAAGATTGTCATTGATTTCAATTGCCTTATTCATTAATGCTACTTATTGACATAATTTATTTTCGTCCCTGAAGAACAATTTAAAGCGTGTTAATAGAAAAAGTCAACTCAAACATAAGATTACTAACTACCTAATTTTATAGCAAAGTGTAGATTAAAATTTAAAAAAAGATGTTTTATCATTAAAAATTGTTATTATCCCTGCAACATCATTATGAGAAAAAATAAATGCAAATTATCGCTGTACTTGCTTTAGCTTCATTGGTTTGGTTGATTTGGCAATTAATTAAAGCTAAACGCTACACACGTTTTAAACAAAAAATAGAAGAAGAGTTAAAAGCGAAAGTAATCGCGAGTATTATTGAAGACTTAGCAGAAAATCGAAGCGCGACTTATCCCAATAACAACTGCCATCAAGAAGCGACAATATTTTACTGGTGCCAATATAAAAGCCGCATATTACATGCGGCTTTACAAAGAGAAATAGTTACAGAGCAATGGCTTAAAGATTCAGGTAATTTGCGTAATGCACAACACCTTTTTTATGTAGAACGCGAATATTTACCAACCACTAAGTTACCTGAAAACGCCGCCTAAACAGTGAGTTTTATAATTTACAAAATTGTAAATCCCATACACCATGCCCTAAACGATGTCCCCTGCTTTCAAATTTAGTTAGCGGCCTAGAATCGGGACGGGGAACATAATCATTGGTTTGTGACAAATTTTTATAACCTTGCGCACTTTGCATATCTTCAAGCATGCACTCGGCGTAGTTTTCCCAATCTGTTGCCATATGAAATACTCCACCAACAACCAGCTTCTTGCGAATAGCTTCAACAAAGTCAGCTTGAACAATACGGCGTTTATGATGTTTCTTTTTATGCCAAGGATCAGGAAAAAACAATTGTACCGTGGTTAAACTATTTTCAGGAATACAGTCTGCTAATACTTCAATAGCATCATGTTCAAACACTTTTAAGTTTTGCACGCCTTGCTCAGCAGCTAACGCAATACATGCGCCCACACCTGGTTTGTGTACTTCAACGCCAATAAAGTTTAATTCAGGCGCTGCTTTAGCCATTTCAACTAAAGATTTACCCATGCCAAAACCAATTTCTAAAACAATAGGGTGATCGTTACCAAAAAGTAAATTAGTATCAAGTAATCCATCGCCATGATTTAACCCCATACTTTCCCAATGCTCATTTAAGGCACGTTCTTGCCCTTTAGTTAAGCGACCTTCACGTTTTACAAAGCTGCGTACTTTACGAATATACTTACCTTCTTGTTCCGCTTCTTCAATAGTTTTATGTGTTTTTTTAATTTCTTCTGTCATCGTTTTTCTTCAAGGTTCTTCTTTAAGGTAATTCAGCTTTTTCTATACAACCTGAACTCGGCTTAATCAAATTACTCAGCCCACCATACATCATATAGCTCGCTTACCGAGACAGCTTTAGCGCCATTATCCATTAACCACTTTTCTACCGCGGCTCTGTGTTCATCAGTACATGAACCTAGCTTTTGGGTACAAATTAAACCATGCCATAAAGAGTCACCCTCACCACCAAATCCTAAACCGTTAGGTTGAATCACTTGACTGAAAAATTTATCTATAAAAACATCAATTTCATCACTGGTAATATTTTCATTTAATTGCCAAGCCACATCAAAACCTAATTCTTTAAACTCACCAACTCTCAATTTTTTACGCAGTCGCTGACTTCGGTTTTTTGCATCAACTTTCATGGCATTGCCTCAATAATATAGTTACTAAAATAATTCTCGCTATTATACAGGCTTCATCCCGTGCAATAAAACTAATTTATTAAATACAGATGAATGATAAATTGAGACAACTTAAAACATTTTTTGAGTCAATTTGTATAATTAGTTACACTGCCTCATTATTTAAAAGTGAAGAAACCATCATTAAAAAAACAAATTATCCTCCCTCAGGGCAAACAGTAAAAATATCTTCTGAATCAGCAAAGCAATTCGCCACGCAAGTGATTACTTGGTATCACCACCAAGGTAGGAAACATTTACCGTGGCAACAAAATAAAACGCCCTACAGTGTTTGGGTTTCTGAAATCATGTTACAACAAACACAAGTTACTACTGTAATCGGTTACTATGAGCGTTTTATGGCAAGCTTTCCTACAATTAGCAGTTTAGCCAATGCAGATGAAGATAAAGTACTGCACCACTGGACAGGTTTAGGTTATTACGCCAGAGCACGTAACTTGCACAAAGCAGCGAAACTCATTGATAGTGAATATAACGGTGTTTTTCCAGAAACAATTGATCAAGTTATTGCCCTACCAGGTATTGGTCGCTCAACGGCAGGGGCAATATTAAGCTTAGCTTTAAATCAACATCATCCTATTTTAGATGGCAACGTAAAACGAGTATTAGCACGAAATTATTTAGTTGAAGGCTACAATGGCCTAGCTAAATTTGACAAAGCATTATGGCAGTTAAGCGAATGTTTAACACCAGCAACAGATACCGGGTTTTACACACAAGCCATGATGGATCTTGGAGCAACGGTTTGTACACGTAGTAAACCTACCTGTGAGTTATGCCCAGTAAAAACAAGTTGTTTAGCATTAGCAACCTCACAACAAGCAGAATTTCCGCAAAAAAAGCCTAAGAAAAAAACACCTGAAAAAAACACCATAATGGTGATCCCTCGTGTTACGACAGAAAGAGGTGATAAAGTTTTAATGGAAAAACGTCCTCCTGCTGGGATTTGGGGTGGTTTATGGTGTTTTCATGAAGTAAGTAATAAAAGCGACATTACTCATTTGTTAAAAACATTAGGCTTAAAAGCCACTGCTAACAAAAATGCACAACGAGCATTAACACCATTTAGGCACACCTTTAGCCACTTTCATCTTGATATTTCACCTATCGTTATTGAGTGTATTCAGCTAGAATCAACATCAATAGGCCAAATTAATGATCAAGAAATTAGCGAACCAAGAAAACAAAAATGGTATGATTTACACAATGAAGCTAGCGTAGGCTTGGCCGCATCAACAAAAAAACTTATTGGTCTATTGCAAAACTATTAACACGACAACATTAATAATAGACCAATAAGTAACCGTAACGACTATTACTTAACATAAAATAAGAGAGAATTATGAGCCGTACAGTATTTTGTCAAAACCTTAAAAAGGAAGCTGAAGGTTTAGCTTTTCAGCTATACCCTGGTGAAGTTGGTAAGCGTATTTTTGATAACATTAGCAAAGAAGCGTGGGGACATTGGCAAAAGAAGCAAACCATGCTAATCAATGAAAAAAAAATGAACATGATGAATGTTGATGACCGAGCCTTTTTAGAAGCGGCTATGGTTGCTTACTTGTTTGAAGGAATAGAACCTGATATTGAAGGTTACGTTCCACCGTCAACCTAATATGTAACACTATAAATTAAAGATAAAGAATGAAAAAATCACAATTACTGTTAAATAAACAACAATAAGCACAATAAAACAGCAAACAAACTTATTTTATTAAAAAGTTTAAAAAAACAGTTGACGAACAAAGTGAAAAACAGTCTAATACGCCCCGTCTTCACGAGGTAGCAAACACCTTGAAAGAGATGCCCCGATAGCTCAGTTGGTAGAGCAGCGGATTGAAAATCCGCGTGTCCCTGGTTCAACTCCGGGTCGGGGCACCATTTTACAGAGATGGTGCTCAATTATTATTTATTAATAATATTAAGTATTATTTCGGTGCCAAAGTATTAGCATTTTTAAAATAACTAATACTGCACACAGCTTTGTGTGCCGACTTAGCTCAGTTGGTAGAGCAACTGACTTGTAATCAGTAGGTCGCCAGTTCGACTCCGGCAGTCGGCACCATTCCTTCGTAGGAAGCAAGCAGTCCTAACTTCGGTTAGGGCTTTTTTGTATCTATTACTGGGTTAATTTCTTTCCTAAAAATTACTTACACCAATATTCTCTATACTCTGCATTATTAGTGGTTTATACACCCGTTCCATTAACTTATTGGTATACCTTATAGGCACAAAATTCACCCTACTTAAAATAAACCCCATTAGGGCACAATTGATATTAGGGTAATTGTTTTAATGTTTTATTAAGCGATTTCTACGGAGCAAAAAGGATTTAATCCGTTGCTTAGGGTATATGGGTTGACGTATAGGCCACTAAAACTGCGGGGGTATTCTATTAGGGTAAATTAGTTGATGGAGTAAATATCCGAATTGGGTATTAGCACCAGTTATAGCCGTAGGTTTGGGTTGTAGAAGCTTTAAATTTAAATTCACCAGTCAATAATAGATAAACCAGATGGTTTTCACAATAGTTACTTTTAGTTATTATCGAATAATGATTTTATATAAAAGAAAGTTTATTAAAATTTTTTCTGCTCAATCTGTTTCTATTTCTCAATAATTAAATATTAACAAGGGATAATTTCATAACCAAGCTCTTTGGCCCTAGAAATAAACTTATCAATATTTTTAATCCCCCATTGTGTACAAATTGCAATCGTAGAGTCTGAAAGCTCTATTAACTCATCAGGAGCTATAAAGTGCCTTTTCCTATTGGTTTCTGTGTATATCTCATTAGCATTAGATGAAAGCATGAATACACCTCTTGAACCTTGACAACGTTTTGGAAATTGCTTATTTAATTCTGCAAAAGTTAAATCTGAATTTAACTCGATATGATGGCGCATAACCGCAAGGACTAATTGTCTTTTACCATATTCTTCACTATTGAATTTATATTTTGTTGTATCTCTAGAATTAGCATTATTTTTGAAGTACGTATCAGTAGTTACGTAAACATTCCCTCTAGAGCTTCGAAAGCGCTGAATAGTTAATGCCGCAATAGATATATCATCAGGAGTTAAATACCCATTGGATATTTTAGAAGCAAGATCAGGTGAAATAGATGAACCCACTAATACCCCAATCCATTTTGGTATTGAAGAAGCTTCTTGATTAATAATATCTGGATATTGTTCAAGTATTTGATGTTTCTGTCTAAGGTAATCTTCTAACTGTTCTAAATGAATACTTTCAAGTTGTCTGCGTATTCTCATGACTTTGATCACCGATTCTCATCAGCTTTGATCACTTGATTTATCATTTTGTAGAGCCAACTTTAAATTAACTTAACTGATCATCATCAGTCAATTCATTTAATTGTT
>NZ_JBHFOM010000039.1:0-44595 GCF_053543955.1 Colwellia sp. E150_009 | reverse complement strand
CACTCGGTCCTTACACTCTTGGGCGGAGTTGGATGTGTATGAGATCTCAGTCTGACAATGCGGAATGAATTCCGCCCTACAGGCGATACGGCTTAATGAAGGTTAGACTTTAGTTTGACAAAGCGGAATGAATTCCGCCCTACACGGGATGTAACTTAATGTAGGTTAGAATTTATTCTGACAACGCGGAATAAATTCCGCCCTACAGGCGATACGGCTTAATGAAGGTTAGACTTCAGTTTGACAATGCGGAATGAATTCCGCCCTACAGGCGATACGGCTTAATGTAGGTTAGAATTTATTCTGACAAAGCGAAATAAATTCCGCCCTACAGGTTATCTTGTTTTACTTGTTCTTCTGCATATTGACGGCTTTTCTGTTTTAGTAATTTATCAACATAACGTGCCATCTTTATTTTCTGCTTAATATTACTTTCTAATATTTCTTCAACTTCTCGTAAAACCTCTTTAATATTTTCAACATTCTCTGACGAATTCACAATAACTTGTTGGCTTTCTGATTGATTAGTATGTTGATTGTTTTCAAGCACTTTTGAGCTTAGAGAGCCTGTTAGTTCAACTGACATCTCTTCTGCAACCTTGTTTATATCATCAACCTCAAAGTGCGTTAATTCTTCTAAAAACCCAAAGAGTAGTAAACGATCAACAAAAATATTAATTTTACGAGGTACGCCTAGTGTAGTGCGATGAATAACTTCAAATGAGTCATCAGAAAATAAAGGCTCCATTTTACAGCCCGCTTGGTGTAAGCGGTGATTAATATAGCTTTTGACTTCCTGTACACTTAAAGGTTGTAAATGAGCCGAAGCAATAATGCGCTGCCTAAATTGCTCCATATTTGGAGCTTGTATAATGTCTTTAAGCTCTTCTTGTCCAAGCAAAAAGCTTTGAATAAGCGGTTTATCATCCAGTTGAAAATTTGACAGCATTCTCAGCTCTTCAACTGTCTCTGATGGCAAGTTTTGAGCTTCATCAACAAGTAGTAAGGCGCGCTTTCCTTGCTTGTGTAGTTGAATTAAAAAGCTTTCTATACTACGCAACACTTCGGCTTTACTATTGCCTTTTAAGGTGATTTTGAACTCAGCAGCCACCAATTCAAGTAATTCATCAGGAGATAATTTGGTGGTTACTAATTGAGCCGCGACAATGTTGTCGTCACCTATAGAAGACAACAAATTACGCGCTATGGTTGTTTTTCCCGTACCAATAGGCCCAGTGATAACAATGAAACCTTCACCTTGGTTCAAGCCATATTGTAAATAAGAGAGAGCCCTTTGATGGTGGCTTGTGGCGAAGAAAAATCGAGGATCTGGGCTTAATTGAAATGGTTTTTCTGTAAAACCATAGTAACTTTCATACATATTAAAATTCTTTTGTTACGTTAACTATTACGCGAGCTTCATCGTAGGTATATTGTTCGAGATTTGAATCTCTATTTAGATGCTGAATCGTAAAGGCGCTTGTTAGTGATGAAGCTAAGTTTTTTGTGTAGGTTGCTGAAATTGTTCTGTAATAATCTTCTTGTCGACTACCTTCAGGATTGTTTTTATCAAAAATTCTATAATCATACTTTGTTGAAAAGGTTAGGCTACTCTTGCCACTAATTTTTCTTTTTATAGCGAAAGAAACGCCTAACGTATCATTTATTATTTGAGACTCAATTCGTTCTAGTCTAGTAGCCGATGTATTGAAGCTAAATGAAGTGCGAGCTAGTTGAAGGGTAGAGGCCCATGATAGACTTTTATTTAACGAAAATTCATTACCTTCTACGCGGTCCAAGTAAGAAAAGTTCACTAACCTAAAATCACCACTTGCTGGTTGTTCTGCTTGAGCAAAACATTGCAAAGTATTGCTTGGATCTATATTTTGAGGGCACCAGAAAAAACCAACATTTATTTGCTCATAATTGTTTCGGTCAAACACCTGTAAACTTTCATTATAAGTGATGGTGTTGATTAAGCGTTTTGTTTGATGTTGTAAGTTAAGGTTATATGAATCACCAAAAAAACGTTTGCTGTAACTAGCAAATAATGAGGTTCTTGCTGATGGCTCCCATTGAATGGACGTTGCCACATAATCATCACTAACCGTATCATCATCAACAATATTATACGAAAAGTCTATCGTTAAATGGTCTGAAATTAACCAACGAACACCTGGCCCCCAAGAAGCCGTTGTTTGTTGATTTTGATTAGGTAAATCACCAGAAAAGTCTTCATCGTAAAAACGGATAAAAGGATTTAAATTTAATGAAGTAACTAATCCTAATTTAGCTTCAATGTTATATTGATCAGTAGTTCTTGTTTCACCCGCATAATCCTGATCTCTTGTTGAAAAGCTGCTCGTAAGTTGCCAAAAAGTCAAACGGGCATTATTGTTATTTCTTGCATTTATAGCAGCTGATACACCATTATACTCTCCAATACCATCTTCAAACTGTTGAATATTGTAGGTTAGTGAAGAGTTCAAAGAAAAATCACTGTTATTAATGGTATATCTAAGGCCCGTTGAGTAGGATTCTGACTGTACCGTATCACCAGAAACTAAATCGGCCAGACCATTATTGGCCGAGTTTCTATTAGTATTATCAATTTTTGCACTCGCAATAAGTTCTACTCCACTAGTACCTAAGCGAAGTTGTCCTTGGGCGTCAAGTGTTAAATAGCTGTCATTTATATCGCTATCATGACTGAAAAAAAGGTTATTATTCTTACCTGAAAGTGAAAAACTCGCCAAAGGTGAATAGTATTCTGCATTTAAGTCGATAATAGCCTGAGAAACTAGGCTAGAAACAGTATCTACAGTTGTTAGTTCAACGTTATCAGTATAGGTTTCTTCAATACCAACATGGGGCACAAACCGCCATTCACCAGCAATAGCTGGTGTTGAAATAGCAAGCCAAGAGATAACTGTTAAAACGTTGGCAGTACGAAAATTATGAATGTTTCTTACCGTAGCCATAGCCATAATAACCATATTCATCCTTTTTAGATCTAACAGTTTTGTTCATTACAAAACCAATAGCGATATCTTCATGAAGTTGTGATACTGCTTTTTTCACATCCTCCAATTTTGTTTTAGATTCTTCAACCACTACCACGGCTTGCCCAACTAAACTCGATAATACTGGTGTTTCAGTAACACCTAATATTGGTGGGCAATCAAATATAACAATTCGATCTGGATAGCGCTGAGCCAGCTCTTGAGCTAATGTAGCCATTTTGGTACTG
The DNA here is from genome assembly GCF_053543955.1 of Colwellia sp. E150_009. Lineage (NCBI taxonomy): Bacteria > Pseudomonadati > Pseudomonadota > Gammaproteobacteria > Alteromonadales > Colwelliaceae > Colwellia > Colwellia sp. E150_009. Next base: position 41,345 of record NZ_JBHFOM010000039.1, on the reverse strand, counting down.
GCAAGTAATTCATTGGTTAAATGGTGTGGTTTGCCAGCAGGAATTATTTTTAAATTAGTAACATTGGTATTATAGATAACATCAGATAATGAGGTAACATCGTCTAGTAGGTACTCAAGTAAACCTTGTTTACTTTCAAATTCTAATTCTCTATGAATACTGGGTCTTAATACGTCAGCATCCACCAATAAAACAGTTTTTTCTTGCTCTAGCGCGATACTTAAGGCGAGGTTAATAGAAATAAAGGTTTTACCTTCATTAGCGTTAGAGCTGGTTACCATAATTAAATTACTGTGTTTTAATGTTTTGGCTGCAGGCCCAAAAGCATTATTTAATAATTTACGTTTAATATGGCGAAATTCTTCTTGAATATGATGAGCACTGCCTGTGCCATAGATAAACCCACGTGCAGTTAAACTGTCACCATTTAATGTTAGCGTTTCTTTCTTGCTGTTACTAACAATACTTGAGTGCTGAGTTTCTAGCTCAGCTGTTGATGTTTTTAACGCATCCTGATTTTGAGCATTTAATGATTCAGCTTTAAGATTGTCTTTATTATCTTGAGCAGACAATTTCTGCTTAGCTAATGCTTTTTCTATAGTATTCACGACTTAAAACATCCTTTTTAATGGTGCTTGAATGGTATCAGGAAATAAAAAATAACTCATAAACATAATAAGAATACCTAACAGTATTAGGTTTGAAATAATAAAAATTATGGTTTTCTTTTTATGCCACTTTTTCAGACCTAAATTGTCACTTGCTGACACAATGCCAAAAATAGGCACGCCCGTGGCTTTAGATAGTTGAGATGTTGAAGTGGTAACAGGTGATATTTGGCTCACTAGCAATGACAAACCTATTCCTGTACCAAAGCCAACAATCGTTACAATAATAAAGAATAAAATTCTTTTAGGCCCCGTTGGTTCTGTTGCTGCTCTTGGCGGATCAATCACTTTAAATTGAATTTTATTTGTATTCTCATCGGCTTGCTGGGCTAACTTAGCTGTTTCTTGTCTATTTAATAATTCTTCATATTTCTTTTTAGTAATATTATACCCTCGATTGAGTGCAATAAGCTCAGCTTCAATTTCAGGTAAAACATGAATTTTATTTTCTAAATCTTTTACTTTAGTGCGGAAATCATTTGCTCTAACTTTGATTGAAGCAACATTATTTTCATATTGGTTAACTTGAATTTGTAATTGCTGTATAACAGGGTTTTGACTGGTAATTAAAGCACCATTTTCATCATTACTGGTAACATCTAGGTATTCATCAATTTCTTTTGTTCGTTGTTTTTCTAAATGCTCTAAACGTTTTTTAGCTTCAATCACATCAGGGTGTTGGTCTGTATATCTTAACTGTAAAGAATCTAAAGAAAGCTCTAATTCTGCTATACGGTCATCATAACTGGTTTTAATAGAGCTAGATGTTTGTATTTTATTTTGAGCATTAGTTGATTCTGTTGGTACAGTGCCTAACTGCTCCTTAGCTGATTTAAGCTGAGTTTCTGCCTCTAACAAATCTAATTCAATTGTTTGTAATTGCTCTTTAGCAATATTGAGTTTGCTATAATAGCCGCCATTCTGATTAGGTAGCATATTACTGTATTTTTGTTTAAATTCGGTTAGACGAGACTCGGCACTACTTAGTCTATTTTCATACTCAGCAATTTGGCTTTTTAAAAATTTTTGCGCAGAATCTGAATCTGTGCGGTTTTCGCCAAGTGTGTTTTCTATAAACACTGTTAATGAAGATTGCACAACATTTTTAGCCATTTGAGGATTTTTATCTTCAAATGAAATAGTAAATATATTATCTCTACCTCGAGTTTTAACTATTTTTATATTTTCTCTTAAACGGTTAATAATATTTTCGTATTGTAGTGGTGTTTCTGCCTGAATGTCTAAATCCGTCATACGTGAAATACGTTCTAGATTAGGGCGACTTAACAAGGTTTTAATCATGAGGTTAATTTGATTATCAGGATTTGTTTGAACCGTTAAACCTTTTAATAATGGTGCTAAAATTGATTGTGTATCTGCATAAACTCGTGCTTTAGATTCATAAACATCAGGCATAGTAGATACAATACCCCAACCAATAGGGCATATTAGCCAAGTTGATATAATGATATATCGACGCTTAATCCAAATCCCTTTTAAATAATCTAGTAGTTCATCAATTATTTCTTGCATTCTAAACTTTAACCTTCATTCAATATATCATTGGTATGGCAGAATTCATTCCGTATCATCAGACAGAAGTCTAACCTACATTAAGCCGCATTATTTTCAAGCGGAATTCATTCCGCGTTGTCAGACTGAAGTCTAACCTACATTAAGTCACATCTCCTGTAGGGCGGAATTCATTCCGCGTTTGTCAGAATAAATTCTAACCTACATTAAGTCACATCTCCTGTAGGGCGGAATTCATTCCGCGTTTGTCAGAATAAATTCTAACCTATATTAAGTTACATCCCGTGTAGGGCGGAATTCATTCCGCGTTGTCAGACTGAAGTCTAACCTACAATTATTTAAAACCATGCTTCTGGAATGATAATGATATCGCCTGGTAACATGTCGATGTTAGCACTGATGTCACCGTCTTTTAATAAGCCATCAATCATAATTTCATATTGTTTTTGTTGACCATTTTCTATTCTTACTAACACGGCGTCATTACCGTCGGCAAATTCTGTTAGGCCGCCTACTTTTATCATTACATCGAGCAATGTCATGTGTTGAGTATAATTAATGGCTTGTGGTTGTGCTGCCTCACCAATAACGCGAATTTGTTCGCTGAATGGCCCAACAAAGCTATTAACGGTTACTGTAACAATAGGATCTCTTAAATAAGTAGCTAAAATTTGTTCAATAGAGCGCGCAAGTTCAGTGGGTGTTTTACCAGCCACATTAATATCTTCAACAAGCGAAGTTGTGATCATGCCATCAGGACGAACAACAAAAGACCCTGAAACTTCAGGGTTACGCCAAACAAATATATTTAATACATCTCCAGCGCCAATCAGATATTTATACGAGTTAATATCGGCTGTATTTGAAGGGTGTATGGTCGCCGTTGGTAAACTATGTGTGGTGGAACAGGCAGAAATGATTTGTACTAAAAATAAAGTCAAAACTACTTTGAGTGATTTGGTAAAATTTTTATCCATGGTTCATACCTTTTACATTAAAAATTATTTTTAATTCAGCTGTTGATTGTATGGTATTTTTTTCTGATATGCTACAGTTTAACCTCGGTAAATAAAGCGTTAACTTTCGTTGTATTTTTGCTAGAATCATTCGGCCATTATTGAAGTATAAGGATTTATGTGTCTAATGTGGCAAATAAATTGAAAGGGTTAAGCATATATCATCCTTATATTATAAAATAATTAGTATCAGAATAAGTCACTCTACATCAATTGATTATCGCTGTAAGATGAAGCTTATTTCAATAAACATATCATTAATCAAGGAAATCTAGTCTCTTATGTCTAGCCCTAAATTTCGCGATTTATCAGTTGCAAGTAAATCTTTAATTATCATTGAATTCCTTTTATTTTCAGGGGGAGTACCGTTAGCTATTTATATCAATAGTTTTTTGGGTTTTATTGATCTACCTGCTATACCAGACAATTACTTGCTTATTTATGCTTTAGTTTTTGCTTTGCTTAACCAATTAACGTCTTTAGCATTAGGTTTATACAATTCTAAATTACGGGTTAATTTTAGGGGCGTTATACGTCGAGTGTTAATGTGTGTTGCGGTTGCCTTTTTCGTTCTTACTATCGTTAATCCTTTTTATGGTAAATATGCGCTACCTATTGAAGTATTGGCTGTTGCTTCACTGGTGAGTTTTATCATTGTTAGTATATTTCGTTATTTAACTTGTCAAATAGATTTCTTTGGCTTTAATAAACGCATTATTTTAGTGTTGGGTGCTGGAGAAAGAGCGTCAATAATAGAAAGAAGAATGCGCAGAGATGTCGACAGACAAAATTTTTCAGTGCATGGCTATATCGTAATGGACGGTGACGCAGAAGAAGGTATTAAACAAGAAACTAGAATTGATCTTGATGGTTCATTGGTGAGTTATGCGCTTGAGCATCATATTGATGAAATAGTGGTGGCAAGTGATGAACGACGAAACAACATACCCATTAATGAGTTATTTGCTTGTAAAATTCGTGGTATTGAAATTACTGAAATTTTAGATTTTATTGAACGAGAAACAGGGCAAATTGCGGTTAATCTTATTTATCCTAGTTGGGTTATTTATTCAAATGGTTTTGCTTCATTAAACCACCTTCGTAATACCTTAGATTGGATTTTTAACGCAACAATGGCGTTTGTTCTTTTTGCCTTAACTTGGCCAATTATGTTAATAACTGCTATTTTAATTAAATTGGACGAAGGCTTTAATGCACCAATTTTTTATTATCAAGAACGTGTAGGTTTAGATGGTAAACCGTTTAATATTATTAAATTTAGAAGCATGCGTTTAGATGCAGAAAAATTTGGTGCGCAAATGGCTTCGGAAGATGACCCGCGTATTACTAAAATAGGTAATATTTTACGTAAATACCGTATAGATGAACTACCTCAAATTTATAACGTTATGCGTGGCGACATGGGGTTTGTTGGCCCAAGACCAGAACGACCAGAGTTTGTTCAAAACCTCATTAAAAATATTCCTTATTATAATGAGCGCCATAATGTTAAGCCTGGTTTAACAGGTTGGGCACAATTAAAATACCCCTATGGTGCTACTGAGGCCGATTCCTTGGAGAAACTGAAATATGATCTTTATTACATTAAACACCGCAGTTTTATGTTAGATATTCTTATTTTAATCAGAACGGTTGAAATAGTCTTATTTGGTAAAGGTCGTTAAAAGCAGTTGAATATCATTACACTTTAGGAGACGTGAGGATCATTTCTTTTAAAAACTGTTCATCAAAGGCTCTGTCTATTGAGAGCCTTCCAAGCTCAAACTGGTTAGCCTTAATACTGCAATTGATGATACTACGGAAGGTAAAGCCGGCTTTATAGCCAATTTCATCTAACAGCTTAAACATTGTATTATTATAAGTGGAATCTCCCCCTACAGGGTAAGACAAGCTTTCTATGGATAACTTTAAATAATCTTCCAATAGGCGTTTTGATTCCGTCAATTCATAAATAAGTTCTGTATCAGATAATGAAGACAAAATACGGTGTGTATGAGAATGCGCACCTACGCTAACAGTATTTTCTTCTAATTCTTTTAAATGTTCCCATTTCATAAATAAGTTATCAGCAATATTAGCGGGAATTTCTTTCTTTGTAAGAGCCCTTAATTCGGCTAATTGTAAGTTGATTTGGGCAGGAAATGATTTTACTCGGCTTAACACTCGACGAATCACATTGGCATCTCTGTTATCAGGCAGCGTAATAGCATCTGGCCAAATACTTAACTTAAATGACTCACCTGAAAATTGCTTAACATGCCAGGCTATTTCGTCCCACCAAGGTACAATATTTGAACCAATTAAACTGGTCGTTACAAAAAACGTTGCGGGAATATCCATAGCTTTCAACAGAGGGAAAGCAACGTCATAATTATCGCGATAACCATCATCAAAAGTGATTAAAGCCAGCTTTTCATTAATGGCTTCACCTGTTTTAATAATTGAACAGAGTTCTTTTAGGTCTATAATACGAAAGTTAGATTGGAAAAATTCTAAATAAAGTTGAAAATTATCACCGTCACATGAATAAACGCAAGGGTCAAACTCTGTTTGACTAGCATTGCCAATACGATGAAAATTAAAGCAATATAAGCCATTACTTCTATACGGCCATAGTATATTAGCTAATTTACCGCGTTTGACAATTTGCCTTTTAATTAATTCTAATGTCATTTATAGTTAACTTTAAATTGTGGGCGAGGCAAAATATAATCTCTATATTGGTTGGGGTTACCATCCTTATCGTCTTCAGCAGCTTTCACAATATTATACATTTCTCTTGAGTTTACATAGTGTAATACGTAGTTTTCCCCATCGTTATAGTTGTTTTCTAGGTAGGTGAACATGTCATCAATAGGTTTTCCTAGCAAAACATCCATATCTTTTTCTTGTGTACCGTGTGTATGTAATTTTATAAAACGCCACTCGGGTCTATTTTCTACATGAATATTAGATTTTACCCATAAATCTACACGATCATTAGTGGGTTCCATACCGCTTCTAAGATCAGAGTTCTCTATTTGAGGGAAAATACCTTTTTTCAGCTTTTTCCAATTGAGCATCAAAGGGCCATTAATTAAAAGTAAGTCGCCCCAAGGCTTTTGTTTAACTTTAGCATGAACCCCCGTGTTATGGGAGTTAGGAGCTAATGGATCATCTTTAGCATAATAAATACTATTGATGGTAGACGGCTGGGTTGGATGGGGAGCTGAAGGAAAAGTAAAGTCAGCATAGCAACCTGTTTCTTTTAAGATTAATAGTTCGTTATTAATGCCACAATTATTGCCACTAGGGTCACAATTATCTAGTGCCCAATTACCGTGTATAAAAGCATAAACGAGTTCGTCAGTTTCAGGATCTTTACTGAGCGCGCCATGCTCGTTGTGCAGAGTTTGGCAGAAAGACGTTAATAAGCCTCGTAAGTTTTCTTCAGTATCATTATGGTGGTGCAAATGTAGCTCTATTTCCCCAAAGCCTTGCTGACAAATATCTGCAATTTTATTTAAATGCTCATAACGATATTCTTCTTCTGGATAATAGAAGGTATGTTGCGGATGAAAACCATCGGCATCTAAGTGTTTTTTTGCCATTTTAGGGTAGTCACTTAACCAACGGTCAACACGAGCACGTTCCACTTCAATATCATTTGGTTTTCCCCATTGTGGTTCGTAATGGTCAACAATTGAAAAGAGTAAATGAATTGTTTTATCAGATTTAGCCGTTCGCTTACTGTATTGCTTCACGTATTGCGGCATCCAATTAAGCATGTTTTTTTTCTTTAAAATAGCAAGAAATGCGGCAACCCCACAGAGAAAAAGAATAAAGAAAGTAAAAATAATCATTATCGAGAAGTCCTCTGCCAGCTACCTTGAACGTTAGAATTAAAATAACGAATAAATCCCCGCATTAACGCAAGATTCATAGACACAAAAAAAGCAATCAATGAGGCTAAGGTATTAATTTCTATGTCTTGTTTTTGCTTCTTAATACCCCAGTACGCCACACCATAAAAAATAACTTGACCAAGCATAGTGAACTGATAGAAAGTCTCTGAAAGTAAAGCAATATTACTAATAAAAGCAATAACCATAAAATGGGGCACAAACCACCGTAATACTTTGTGGCTTACATAAGCAATAAAACGCCAACCTAATAAGGGATTTAATGCCCATAACATTTTAAAAAAAGCTTGATAATTACCTAAACCAATACGTACTCTTCTGCCTTCTTCTTCAGCCAAATTTGGTGCCACTTCTTCTATGGCAGTCGCTGAATGATCATAAATGGTTTTAAATTTCTGTTTCGAAACATTCATCACTATTTGAAAATCATCAACAATAGTATTGGCGGGTAAAGGCATATAAAGAGATTTTCTAATAGCATAAATGGCGCCATTGGCGCCAAGTAATGCACCTAATTTAGCTTCATGAAACTTAATAACTTGCTCATAGCGCCAGTAAATTCCGTCTTTATTAATGCCTGATTCAGCATCAACAAGGTTTAACTCACCACAAACAACACCAATAGAGTCATCTTGAAAGTGTTTTACTAAGGCATTAATCGCATCAGGGGTAAAATGAGTATTTGCATCCGACATTACCAATATTTCATCGGTAGCACTGGCAACTAAATCATTAAGCACACTCATTTTTCCACGGTTTTGTTCAAAAATGTGAGTATGTAAATTTGTCGCATTAATATTTTCAAGTATTTGTGCTGTGTTGTCAGAACTACCATCAGAGCCAATGCGTATGGTTAATTTGTCTTGGGGATAATCAAGAGAAAGTAAATTTTCTACACGTGCTTTAATACAAGAGTCTTCATTGTATGCTGCAATAATCACAGTAACATTAGGTAACTTATCATCTTCAACAAGTGATTCTTCGGTTGCCTCTTTATTAACAAAAATTTGCTTAATCGTACTGAAAATAATAAGCAAAAATGGATAAATAAAATAACTGTAAATAATGAGTCCGATGGCAGTCCAAAATATTATTTCCATTGACTACACATCCTTACTCATATTTTTTTGATAGGGTTTTGCGGGAATACCTAGCATTGTAGCTCCCATAGGCGCGTCTTTAGTTAATACGGCATTAGCACCAATTTTAACATTGTCTTCAACGACAAGCTGCCCAATAACTTTTGCACCTGCACCAATAAATATATTTTCACCAAAGTGAGGTGATTTACCTTTCTCGTCACCAATAACAACCCCGCTTTCTAACGTGATGTTTTGGCCGCCTTTCACTTTGGAATTAATGACAATACCAACGGGGTGCATAATGACAAAACCTTTATCAAAGTCTGCCCCTATCCCAATAACACAGCCGTTTAATAACTTATTTAGCCATTGAAACAAATAGGCGATTATTGCTAGGTTATGCATAGCAAACCAACGCATAATTCTATAAATAACATTGGCACTGGTGCCGTCAGACATCAATATGCGTATTATGCTGACATGTGATCCGTCTTCGGCAAAAATCTTTTGTTTTTGTTTCAAATCTGCTTTTAAATATTCCATTAACGTTGAAATTACACTTTTAAGTTAAATAAGTTTATGATTTGCTCGGCATTGTGACGCCATTGACGTTCTTTTTCAATGTAACTTCTTGCATTTAAGCCGACCTGCCTTTGCTGCGCTTGTTGTTCAACCAGTGATAAGGTTAAATCGACACAGGCTTTTCTATTATTTGCTGGAAATAACCAACTGGTTTCATTGTGTTTAACCACTTCTGCAATAGGCGAAAAGTCAGGTGCCACCATGCCTTTTTCCATCGCCATAAACTCAAATAATTTCATTGGCGAACCATAGTCATTTGAATCAGGCAAAATACCAAAGTCCATTGCCGACAAGTACGCAGGAATTTGAGCATGTTCAACCCTACCAGGTAGAATTATTTGTGACTCAACGTCTGCCTCTTGAATGCGTTTTTTAATGGGTTCAAAACACACGCCATCACCAACAAGCAGTAGCACAAGTTTGGGGTGAGACTTTAACTGCTCAACAATCATATCAACAAACCAATCTATGCCATGCCAATGAACAAATGCCCCCACATAACCAACCACAACTTTATCGTGAATATTTAACTGCTCACGTAAAGCAATACCTGCTTCTCTATCAATAATAAATTTGTCTAAATCAGCGGCATTAGGAGAAACAACAGAAGGAGAAATATTAGGATATGCCTTGGCTGCTACACGTTGAAAATGGCTTGAAATAAATACTAAGCCAGTGGCATTACTAAAAATCCATTCTTCAATTTTCCGAGCTAAACCTTTAAACGTAAGGTGTCTAACGCGATGAACTAAACAAGAGTCGTTAATTTCTAATACAATTGGTACATTGTTTCGTTTTGCCCACCAAACACTGGCAAAAAGAAATAAAGAATAACGCTCATAAATGCAATTAATATTATGGTCTTTAACTGCACGGCGTAAGCGAAAATATGAAATAACATTAAAGAACAACTCAACCCACTCAAAAACAAATTCAGGTAAGTGTGTGGTTAGCCCTGCCAGTTTAGATAAAAAACCTTTTTGTGGTTTGCTTTTTTCATCGGGTAAAGAATGAGTAACTTCTATGGTTTTGGGTACAGCCAATTCTTCGTCTTCAGGGTCAGCGCCAGGTAATGATAAAATAGCGACGCTATGACCTAGTTCTCTTAGTCCTTTTACTACGCCTCTAATATGAACGCCTTCCGCGCCTCTACCCCGTGTTCTGTGATGAAAAAGTATATTCATATTAGTTTTGACTCACTAATTTATCCATGGTGTATCCTTGTGATTGCCATAGTGGAATTAATTGCGATAATACTGAAATGCATAAATTATTATCATCATGAAATAAAATAATATCGCCAGCATTAACAGGCTGTTTTTTAAAGCGACTAATTATTACCTCAGCAGGCTCTTTTTTGAAATCTAAAGAGTCTCTATTCCAATGTACAGCGGTTATTTTTTCTTTCCATAAAAAATACATTAACTTAAGGTTCCATCGACCTTGAGGTGCTCTAAACAATTGACATGAACTATTGGTTGTTTGACTAATAATATCATTAGTTTTATTAACTTCGTTGCGCTGCTCTATATCGTTTAGCTTAGTAAAATTAGGGTGGCTATAAGAATGGTTAGCAATGGTATGCCCTTCGTTATAAAGACGATACATCAATGCGGGCTCTTTTTCAGCGCATTTACCAAGAACAAAAAAAGTCGCTTTTACATTGTATTCTTTTAATAAATCTAATAGCGACTCAGTTACTCCAGAAACAGGGCCGTCGTCAAACGTTAAAAACAGGGCTTTTTTACGACGCGATTTAGCGTATAAAAAAAGCCTGTCAGGCAATAAATAAGAGCGAATAAAAAGCTTAACCTGCTGAATCATTAAATGAAAATCCAATTAACATTTTGAATATAAGTGTCCGTTTATGCAGTGTAACAAAATTGTGAGCGGAACAAAGCTATTTTGTTACTCGTTGTCATTTGCGTTTAGCATTTCAATAAGTTGTGTTTTATTTTTCTGCCAAGTAAATTGTGAAGCATGTTGTTGTATTTTCTCTCGTGACCATTGACAACTTAATAACGCATTCAACCCCTTTGCAACAGCATTAGCATCTTTAGGTGAAATTAACTTTCCGCAAATATTTTCATCAACCACCTCTGGAATACCGCCAACGCTGGTTGCTAAAACTGGTGTGCCAGCAGCCATAGACTCTAATACCACATTAGGTACACCTTCATTGTAACTTGGTAAGCAGAGTGCCGTAGCATTTGACAACCATGCAGGTAATTTGTCGTGGGCAACATTACCCAGAAAAGTAACCCTTTCAATAAGGTTGTGAGCACTTACATACTGTATTAGCTTATTATGCATAACACCAGAACCAGCATACACAAGATGTAAATTAGGATGCTGTTCCTTAATTTGATTGAAGCCTTCAATTAACTCCATTACACCTTTATCGTGTTTAAGGTTGCCAATATAAAGACAATAGTCATTAGGGATTTTGGCAGAATGCACTAAACCGAACTTATCGTGATTTACACCGTTATAAATCACCTTTATTTTTTTGGGGTCTACACCAATAATTTCTAATTCATGGGCTAACGCTTTAGACACCGACAATATACCTTGAGCCGTATTGGCAGCGGCTAAAATTTGCTTTGATCTAGCAGGAATTTTTCCATGTAAATTAATATCACTACCATGCACCTTAAAAAAGAACTTAGTCTTGTATAAACGGCTTAACCAACTTGCAGCAACCGCCTCAGGAAAAGCCCAACTTGCCATTATTGTACTTGGGTTGCGTTTTTTTAACCAAACGCCACTGTGTAATACAATAGACAAAAACATAAATACACTATAAAAGCGTCGGCCAATTTTAGGTAAATAAAAATAAGGAACATAACGTGTATGAGAGCTTTGTTTAATTTGCTTTCTCTGCTTAAACCATTCAGGAAAGGCAACGGGAATCAATATACTTAAGTCATAATCATCTTGCAAAAGCTCGAATTGTTGTTTGTTAAAGGTGGCTCTATTTGGCTCCCAAGGAAGCGGATAGAGGTTAGTAATGATGACCAACGAGGGTTTGTTGCTAGATTTCACAAATAGTTACCCTATGCTTACCACTAACAGTTAATGGAATATCATCAACAAAATTTAAGTGGAGTGTTAGTTCGTTATCGGCATACTTATTTATTTCATCTTTAATTTTTTGTTCATCATCAGCAGACAATTTTTGATTAATAATCATGGCAATGTCTAACTCATTAATTTTACTTTGCTTGACTTGAAAACGCGTAATGTTTTCAAATTCTTTAAATAAATGAGGAAACAACTCCCCAGGAATTTTTTTACCCGAAGGGGTTTTAATAATATCGAGTTTTCGCCCATCAATACTTTTCATAATGGGTAACGGATTATTACAACCACAAGAAGAATTAACTAACGTTGCTCTGTCGCCATTAAGGTACCGAATTAACGGCATACCATAGTTATATAAGTCAGTAACCACTAAGTCGCCACTTTCACCTGTAATTGCCAAGCCATCTTCTGAAACAGTTTCTACCACTAAATGGTCAATATTAATATGCAGGTTCTTATGTTCTCTACACTCAGCCGACATTAGCATGAATTCACGACAGCCAAAGGTATTGTACACATTACAATTAAAGGCTTTTTCAATCACCTCTCGTTGAAAATCATGCAGTGGTTCCGCGCCAGTTAAAATAGTTTTTGGCGAAAATACCGATAACTTATTATCAATAATATATTTAGCTAATTCATACAACGGATTAACGTAAGACACTAATGCCTTGGGACGATAACGATTAATGTCATCAACGTATTCATGCATATTGTTTGCATTCATGGCAAACGAGTTCAGCATTTTCCTGTTATAAAACGCATGATATAAATTATTTTTAAGGGCTTTTAACTTGGTTGGTTGCCCAATATCTGCGCCCCATAAGTACAGTGTTTTCACGCCAAGGCCAGCACCCAACCAACCATAACCACGCCACATAATGGCTTCGCGTCGGGTATTGCTATCAACATTTAACTCAAACCTAAAAGGTTGCCCTGTAGAGCCTCCCGTGGCTTTTTTAATGTTTTTTGAATAATTTTTAGCAACTAATGCTTGATAATGTTTGGCAATATCATCTTTGGTAACAAAAGGCAGTTTTTCAAAATCAGCCATAGATTGAATATCATCAACTGAGTGAAAGCCTGCTTTTGCCCATATTTCAGGGTAAAACGTAGTATTGTCATAAGCATGTTGAAGGAGCTTTTTTAACTCATGCCATTGGTGTTTTTCTAACTGTGCTTTTGAAAGAGACAGATGAGATTGGTATTGATTAATATAAGTAAGCAGCTTTTTTCCTTTTATTTTTTCATACAAAGGAAGTATTAAATTTTTAAATAAAGCTGGATACATATAGGTTTTCCTTAAAGCCAAAAGAGTTAATATTTTCCATTAAATAAGAAACGTATCGTTTTGAAATGTAAAATGATTTTTTTATGAATTAAAAGTGTAATTGCAACCGTACATACTATCAAAATTAAAAAGCTGAGCGCTGGAGCTACATTGTATTTTACTAAGGTTACCGCTAATAATACAACGATTATGCTGTGAAACAAATAAATGCTATAGGCTGAGTTTGAAAGGAATAACCATGTTTTTGACGGCTTATTCGCATACATATAAAAAAGCTTAAATATGATTGATGACGAAACCCAAGCGATTAAACTTTTAGAGTATATATTGACAAAATACGTTAACACCTTACTGTCAAAAGGAAGCATAAACTGTAACAGGTACGCTACTAAAATTAAGCCAAGTAGGCTTGCAAAGTGTACTGTACTGAATTTTTTTAGCAAATCATGAGAATGAAAAAGTAACATGCCAAAAATAAAGTATGGTATATAAGAAACAATTTGATAAACGTCTAAAACGGTGAAAAAGATTGAATATAACGGAATACCTATTTTATTTAACGCAACAATAGCAAGTGAACAAAAAGGCAGTAAAATTAATAACAGTTCAGTGGGGGGCTTTTCAATAATATTAAAAATGGCACGGTGTTTTTTAATGACACCAGCAAAAAAATAAGTAATAGAAACTGCAACAAAAAAATAGATAAGTAAATTAATTAAGAACCATAAATGGGCAAGCCAATCTCCTGAAGTAAAAAACACCTCAAATGAAAAAGATTGATTATTAACATGACTTAAAAAAATGCTTTGTAATAAATTAAGCGTAAAAACAGTGGTCAATAAAGGAACTAAAATGCGTTGTACTTTATTACTACTAAACTGCTTAACTGATTGCCGCTGCAACATCATTAAACAAAAAAAACCAGAAATTATAAAAAAAGCAGGCATTCTGAAAGAGTGTATAAAAGTGACCACATAATTAAAAAAAGGATGGGTATTATCACTTAACACAAGCCAACGCTGATTGGGATTAAACACCTGTGCTGAGTGTATAAAAACGCCTAACATCATCAGAATGCTACGCATAGCATCCATATAGTAATATCTCATTGTAACTGCTGGCACAAGAAACCTTCTTTTTAATGAAAAGTTGAACGGTTAACCTTGAGCTAAGCAATTAACTTGATTCAAGATTTTAATTATTATGTGAAATAAAAAGTTAAATGTTCTTATTTAGTTTTATTATAAACCTACCTTAAGCGCCATATATACAGCAACAATAATAAACCATGAATACCCCATACACTTAAAGATCATGTTTTTATTGAACAACTCATTTTTTAATTCGGGCCGTATTTTTATCAGTCTTAAATGACTAGCCGTTTGCATGCCCAAGAAAATAAACAATAATAGCGTAAACTGACGACTTAAAAAGAATGCGGTGATCATAAAGCCAATCATTGAAAAAAACAGTGTTTGATTCATTTTTACTTCTGCTGCATATAACGTTTTATTGTCTTGAGTCACCGCTTCATCATCCCAAGTGCTGAATTCTTTTTTAATTCGATACCCAGCAAGCATAGATAAAACAATAACGCCGCCCCATAGAGAATAGCCCGGAACTCCCATTTCTCCTGCAACATGAATATATGAATTATGAGCAACTAGTCCATGATGATCCATGAAGTTACCTTTGCCCACACCAAACACAGGATTATGAATAAGCATTTGTATACCTGCGTACCAAGCTTCTAGTCGGCCATTTGCTGACGATTCAGATGAAGAAAACCCACCAAATTTTGACATTAATGTTGCAGCAATAGGCGCGAGAATTACCGCAAAGAGAATAAGCTTAGCGCCTGCTTTTTTCAGTAAAAAATAAACAGAAATAACACCTAGTAAGCCAAGTATTGTGCCCCGTGAGCCTGTCATTAATACGCCATAACAAAATAATACAAAGATAGCGAGCATAAGCATTTTATTGATTTTGCCCTTTTCAGTATAAAAGTAGCCAAGAAAAGCAAGGTTCATTATTAAAAACATGCCTAAATCATTAGGATCACCAAAAAAGCCTAAGTAGGTAATACGTATTTCTGCTCTACCAACCGACACAGAATCACCAAGTCCATAACCCATGTTTCCATCAAAAGATGTCTGTTGTAAGTAGCCGTTATAAATCATAATTAATGCAGCGGCTAATGAAACGTACATCAGCACTTTTTGGCGAGAGATAGAGGTGATTAAATTGCTATACAAGAAAAAAGGGATGATTGAAGCAACAAAGAATTTTTGTGCTTCTATTATTCCGCCACCACCCCAGCCATTTAAAAAGGCAGAAATCATAATCAAAGGCGTAAAGCCTAATAACATATAATGTTGTGGCAAAAATTTAATAGGCCTAAGCGATATTAGCGTAAATAAGAACGCTAAAATGGCAAATATTTTAATAAAAATATAATGCGAAGTTTCATAAGAAAACTCGTGCGGTCTAATTAATACCGAAATAGTGTACAAAAACAGACAGAAAAATGCAAAACCAGCATTTTTTTCATTAGTGGGAAAATATTTTGCCATAAATAATTGTATATCCAGCGTTAACGTATAAAAGAGAGTTGCGTTTGAAAGTAATGATTATATGGTATTAGCTTTATAGTTAATCGGGGCGAGTGCATGTTTGTTCAGCACTTGTTGTAGGCCAGCCTTGCCCTGGTTGCCAATTTTTTATAAGACAGCCATCCCTAAAAACAATGAATTCCTTATCAACATCAAGATTAGAATATTGATATTGAGGGCCGTTATGT
Source organism: Colwellia sp. E150_009 (assembly GCF_053543955.1). NCBI lineage: Bacteria > Pseudomonadati > Pseudomonadota > Gammaproteobacteria > Alteromonadales > Colwelliaceae > Colwellia > Colwellia sp. E150_009. Next base: position 25,366 of record NZ_JBHFOM010000039.1, on the reverse strand, counting down.
GGAAATTCTACGGTTAAATCTACAGAAGTGACAGCGCCAAGGCCAGCATAAGCAATAAAACGGGCATCAGCCTGATTAAAGTTGCCTAAATAACGTGTGGTTATAATCTGTTGATTGGCTGAGTTTTTAAAAACAAATTTTGTATGGTAACCATCCGTATTGTTATTCAAACCACGGGCTCTAATTTTCATCCAATGGTTATCATTAGCATCATTTTTATAAAGTTTTAAACCTTTTATATCGCCAGAGCCATTGCTTAAAATGGCCATGTCGAGAAAGCCGTCATTGTTCCAATCGCCTACATTTCCCCAAGGTCTAAAAACGTCAACACCTGCTCCGCCATTGACAATTAAGTTTTTTAAGAGAGTAAACGTGCCATTACCGTTATTTTGGAATATTCGGGGAGAATTACTATAACTTTGGGTCATCGTCATAAAATCGATAAAGCCATCATTATTAAAATCACCAGGGTAAATACCACCATAGGTTGTCCAATGATTTTGATTTTTTAAACTGCCGTCAGTCCAAGAACCGTCGCCCGCTGTTTTTGTTACATCGGTAAAGGTACCATTGCCATTATTACGATGCAGAGAGAGATAAAACTCATCTTTTGTTTCAGCTATTGACCAGCTTCCATAACCAAAAAGAATGTCAAAATCACCATCATTGTCATAATCTAAAGGCACCTGCATATTTGGCGTAACAGAGCGAGTAACAGGGTGGGTAAACGCAACAGTAAAGCTATCAAAATCTGCTTTAGCTGGATTATAACGCCAATAACCATTACTTTGACCAGCAACCACATCAGGCCATGAGTCACCATCAACATCAACAATTAAATAAGACGAAGCCCCATAACCTGAAGCGTTTTCATCAAGTAATTCAGGCACAATAGTTGTGTTGGTTAAAGGGTCGTAAATACGTCGTCTTGAATCGCTAACAGTAGAAGACACAATAAGCTCAATATTACCGTCACCATTAATATCAAGCGCTGAGCATCTTGCCTTGCCGCCTATACAGCCTTTAATTTCACTGCTATATACTGGTGACTTACCCACACTAACATTAGAAAGTAATGGGTATATTACTGAGTCACCACCATCTGCGTCAGAGCCAAACATATCAGGCAAGCCTGAGCTCTTTTTAGTAATATTTGAAAAAATATAGCGCGACGTTATACGCCCACTGCCTAATTGAGAATACTTACCGTCGTTATTGTTATAGTACGCAAATTGATTACTGCACTTTCCTTCAATAACTTTATGTAACCACATTTGGCTGGTGCCTGCATTGTCATTGTGTGTGCCAGAAAATAAGTCAGGGCAACCATCGTTATTCACATCAGGCATACCAATCCAAAAAGGCTGGTGTGCAATAGGTGCAAAATCAATAACTTGCTCACTGACTTCTTCAAAAGAAACCATAGCATCGGTTTTTGGGGGTTCTGTTGTTAAAGGTGGCTCAACCGTTGGCTGTTTGTTGTTAATCCATTGCCATGTTCTAACGGAATTTGATCTGTGTTGCCAATTAAATAACCGATGAACATTTGAAAATACACTTGCACAGTCAGAATTAACCCAACCAGAAATTAATTTTTCAATACGTGCACTTAAACGTTTTTTATTATCATTGTTATCTTCAAAGTAATACGCCGTTGCAAGTATTAACACGGTTTCAATATTATGCGTGTCTGAATAATAAGGCCAATAATCACCACTTACGCGTACCTGATCACTAGCCCATGCGCTAGCAAAATAAAGTAAGTCTGTTGCGGTATTTGCTTTATTGCAGCTTTTTGTTCTGATGTCACCTACGGCAGAAAATGGCTGAATAATTAAATGTTCATTGGTAGTGCTATCATACATTGAAGTAAAACCGTATAAATCAACGGCATTACCCAGTTTTTTAAGCATTTCAGGTATTTCTTGATTGTTGGTTACCCAATAACTTTGCCAAAGAAAATCAGCTATGTTTTCGCTCATCCAAGTAGAAAATCCACGTGAATTTGAATCGTTTATTGGTGCGTTTGATGCGCTGTGGTTGCCTTCATGCACATCAAGATTATGTTCAAACCCCCCTGTTTTAGGTAACCAACCATTAGTTTTATCCCACGCATGTTCATCTTGCTGCATTTTAGCAAGAGAGGCAATTCTTTGATTAATATGACTATAAATAGTTGTGTCAGCAGTTATTTCGTAAGCACCTACTTCAGCTAACCCTGCCATTCCTGCGCCACGCTCAGTAAAGCCTTCATTTTCACTATTAAAATCATCTCGAGAACCATATTGGTTCCAACCTAAATCACTTTGTAATGCCATATCAATAATAAGTGAATTGTCCCATTGACTGTTATCACCTGTTAATGCCCACGCTAATTTGGCTGGTTGGGTGTAAATATATTTACCGTCTGCACAGGCAACACCCCATGTCCAGCAACCGCGACCGCCTGACTGACTTGGAGACGAACTGTCATTTTTTACATGCGAAAAATAAAACTGTTTACTTAAAATTGCTTCTTTTAAAAACTCAACTCTACCTGTTGTCATATAAGCTTTAAAGTAAGAAGTTGAGCGGTCGAACAACCAATTAGCACCACTTGAAATGCTAAAGTTTAACCCACCAGACCACCGCTTAAATTGTCCCACTTGATATTGTTCAAATTGGTCACTTTCGCCTTGAGAGCTAGCATATTGAGGAATTAACCCTGATGTTGCTAAATAGCTTTTATCATGAATAGCAAATATTCTAGGGTAGGGCATATTCGCTTTGTTAGCGTCGGCAATAGCCCAGCCATTATTATGAGGCTGCTCAATAAGATCTTTTTGAGTGTCTCGCCCATTATTGGTGATGGTTAACAGAATATTACCTAATGTCATATCAACATTTTGTAATTGTATTGTAACCGAGCGAATTGAATTGTCAGACCAATGCCAACGTAACCCTGCTTTAGCAACAATAGGTTGTTCTAAGCCCATTGCTATTACTTGAATTTCTGAAATGTCGTGAACAACGCCTTCGGCAATAGGTAGTGCAAACGTAACAAGTTCACTTGTATGTGGCTCTATTTCAGTGTCGGGCTGCAGTGTTACCGTGGTATTAAGTTGTTTATTGTTTGAGTTTGCGGGGCTTACCAAAATAACAATGTTGTCGGTTGTTTGCTCGCCTGAATTATCAATAACACTTAATTGAAATTCTAACGTGGTTTCTTCAGTAACGGTTGGCGAAGTAAACTGAATATCAGTGTCTGAAATATCAACAATAGTCACGGTTGGGCCACTCACTTGTTGCCAAAGGTAACCATCAATAGTGCCGTCAGAATCTGACGCTACACCTGTTAATAAAACAACCGCGCCGCTTTGAACCGTTTTGTCTGTTCCAGCATCAGCAACAGGCGTTGTACTGATAGGCGTTTGTACTTTGTCAACTTGTTCACTAGGGCTTTCGCTTCCACAACCAACAAGGCAGCAAAATAAAAAATAGGTGCTGAGTTTTGCGACTGCTTTCAAGGAAAAAAAATGTTTCATTAAGTGAAAATCCGTTAGTTAATTTTAAAAATATTGTTTTTTTAATTACAAGCGTACAATATCAATACATTCTAGCGTGTAATTAGCGCTTAAAAAACTTTCTTTTTATTAATTGAATGATTTTATGAATAACCAGTTTCTTTTTATTTCTTATTAAACTCACCGAAAGCATAGGTAATTTTTCACAAGAAAATTTAGACTTATAGCTATCTTTAACACCACCCATCATAAAATCATACGTTGTTGCAGTACAATGTTCAATTGACCAATAATGTAAGTATAGCCCTGGTGACAGCTTCTCGTAATTTTTTTGATCCCAACCGCTTTGGTAAAAGTAAAAAGTACTGTCGTCAACTAAATAATAGTTTATTGCAATAGGCTTGTTATCAATAAAAATAGCGCTTATTGCAATATTATTTACATGCTCTTTAATTAACGACAAATGAAACGAATTGAATTCTGGCGAACTAAATGCGCCCAAGTTACCTTTATTCAGCCACCTTGTTTGATGAAAAGCTGCCAATGTTGGCCACATAGAATAAATGTCTTCTTTGGCTAACCAGCGAATATCAACAGTAAACTGTTGTAGCTGGTTTTGAGTTCGCTTTATTCTTGAACGCGTGTTTTTAGACACACTTTGCAGTGACCATTTTTTGCATTCTATTGCATAGCGATAATTGTCACGCTGGTTAACATCACCCTTAAGTAAGGGTAAAACTTTTGCCATATGCGAGTTACCTAAAATGGCTTTCGTTATTAATAAGTCAGTAGACAAATTATTTAAATGCTGTGCAAGTTGCGAATAAAGGGCTTTTTCGTATCCTGTTTTTATTTGAACATCTAAATATTCAGACGACACTTCAGTGTTTTCAGGCTCGCCTTGCCCAATAAAATACAACGTTGACACATAAGGAAAAGCACGTTCTTTATGTATATAAAAAGGAGCAAAGCCAACAATAACGTTGTTGTGGTAATACACAATACTGTGCAGTTGCCAGTTTTGTTGCCAATAGTATTTATACCATGTGTTTAACCACGTACACGATTCAAAAAGTGTACGGCGCTCTTCTGCCTTGTCAAAAGCTAAAAAGGCACTTTCTAACTGCTCGTACGAGCTAACGATAACTTCCTGTATGTCTTGTGGTTTAATACCCATAATAGCTACAAATTTTTAAAGAATAATATTAAATAAAACGCATGCGTTATTCAGACCCTTTGCCAAGGTTAAGTTTGTCTGACAATAAATTAAAAATCATTACTCTAAGTGGTTTGTTTAACAGCATAAACCAGCAAATAAGAATAATAAATGGGAATGTTATAGCCCCTGAAACAATCAGTGTTAACCAAGTATTAATAGCGAAATACTCTAAAGCATAAGCACCAGACAAGCCTAAACAATACACAAGGAATATAGAGGTAAACAACTGAATATAAATAGCTTTGGTTTTATAATCATTGTATTTGCGAAACAGCGCCATTTTTACATAGATATTAAAAATAAGATTAGTTAACGCACCACTCATGGCTATACCAATAAGCCCATACTCTAAACCGAGATATATCGACATTGGAATATTAAACGCGACGATACAAAAACTAATAGCAGACAATAATTTATGATTAGCCTGTGCCAATAAAATACTGTTAGCGCTAGTATTAAAGCCACTACATATTGTGGAGAACACCGCAAAACATAAAATGCTGTACGAGTATTCAAACTCATCACCTACCCATAGCACAATAAACACTTTACCAAACATTAATAAAGATATATTCAACACAGTAGAAACAAATATATTAATTGTTGTTGTTTGAACAAAAATCTTTTCCATGTTTTGGTTTTTTGCCGCCATTTTATTGTAAATTGGCGAAAAAACCCCAGTAATAGTGCCGATAAAGGCTTGACCATGCATCACTAAATTTGAAGAAATTTGTTGTATTGCCAGTGAAGGTAAATCGAATAATTTGGTAATGATAATAGGGGCAGCACGTGAACCAACCGTGTTAATAACACCGTTTAATACTAAATGTTTAGAATAGGCAAATAACGATTTTATTTCATCTAACTGTACCAAACTTATTTTAAAAGAAAGGCTGGGGAATAAACGCTTAGCATAAAAAACTTTAAGTAAATTAGTAATAACATCGGCAGCGAGTGTAGCAACCACAGCACCCCAAATATTTAAGTCTGATATTAACCAAAAAACTAATAACGCCTTTACAATGGCGTTTAAAGATGACAAGTTAGCGTCAATATCAAACCGCAATAACCCGGCGAAAAACCCGTGAAAAGGGTTCATTAAAAACCCCCACAGCACCTTAACGGCCAACACTAACAATATATGCACTAAGGTTAATTGCTCTGGGCCAGTTACACCAAAGATAGCTGGCACTTGCGTTAAACCAACCATGATTAATACCGAGGCAAAACCTAATACGGCAAAAAGCACTAAGGAGGTTGAAAAAATCATATTGACACGTTGTGTGTCTTTTAACTCTAACGCTTGTACTATTTGACGTTGTACGGCTTGTGGAAAGCCTAAATCAACAACATTAAACCAACCTAAAATAGAGAGGATTAATATCCATAAACCGTAGTTAGTGGTGCCAAGTACGCTAATAAGATAAGGGGTAAGTAATAACGAGGTAAGAACAACAATGGCACGTTCAAGAAACCGAAAAATTGAGCTTTTTAAAAGGAGTTTTTTCATAATTCTCGTTGGTTATAGTATTAAAAAAATAGCTTAATAAAAGCTATTTTTTAATTATCAAAGTCTTTGGTGTATATTTCTAAGAAATAGTTCCTGTTAATCTTAAAGTACAAGCAGGCATTATTTTAACTATCACGCTTTAATATATTTTCAACTTCTTGAATAAAGTGCGTACTTGCATTGCCATTATTAAAAAGATAATTATTAATAAAATGCTCTCTTTGGCTGTGTAAATCGTCAAATTCAATTACATTTTCAATGGTTTTATCTTCAAAATCATCCCAGCACGGAGTATGACATACTTGAATTACTTCTTCATGAATATGTAGCGCTTTAGAATATTCATAAATGGCTTTATTACCGTCAAATAATACCTTTTTATTCAATGCCATTGCTTCAAATAAAATAGAACTTATGTCACTGATAACCATATCACTTGCTTTAACCAAATCCAAAGTAGTGAATTTACTTTTAGGTAAATTGATATGCATATCTGTAAAAGTACTATTTTTTTGGAAAAAAACTTGGCCATCACAACGATTAGGTTCAAATAATAAAGGGTGTGGGCTCATAATAATATTGAATTGTTTTTTAGTACTTAAAAAAGCAATTATTGCTTTTACATCAGAAACTTTGCTTATGTTATTACACCAACTAGGCGCATAAACAATAATTGGTTTACAGGCGTCAAGCTGATAGCCGTCAATAATTTCTTGTTGGCGTGATGAGCTATCATCTAAAATGGGTAATCCAACTGGAATCACTTTTTCTGTAGATAAAGCCTGAGTTTGCAACTCATAGGCTGGACGATAGGGAGAAAAAATAAAGTCGTAATCTAATAGCCCCTCATTTACAACATAATCTAATTTAGGCCCTATACCATGACCAAAATATATAGAGGGGCAACTAAACCAAAATGGTATTTTATTATACTCGGTTGAAATAAATACATCAGCCATTTTATAAAGAGGATAATCATTTACTGTTTTATAAAAGCTAACATTTTTAAGTGGCGATATACCTTTGTTGTCAGGAGTGATCACAGCGATATAATACTGGTTACTCAAAGATAGCTGATAAATAATATTTCTAAAATGCTCTAAGTGAAATGGCGTACATGCCTCTAATACAATTAAAGGTTTATATGGGATGAATAAATTGACTAAAGAGCTATAAATGGAGTTTAAAAAGGCTTTTTTTCCTTTTGGAAAGATGAGGGATAATGGCATAGCGTTGTTCTTATGTTTAGCTGTTTAAGCAAAGTGCAATAGTAATGGTTATTGTTTTTTGATAGCTATCTTGTGCTAGTGATTACTTCAATAATTTCAGTAGTAGAAACAGAAGGGGTGCGTTTTAAATATACAACTTCACAAAGTGATTTCAAATGATCGAATTTACCTTCCCAATCATCACCCATAACTAATATGTCGGCATTGTATTGTTTAATATAATCGGCTTTTTGTTCTAATGAATTTTCTGGGAAACATAGATTAACATAGCGTAAACTATTTATTATTTTCATTCTATCTTGTTCAGGATAAATAGGAGCCCTGCCTTTTTTATCATAGTTTAACTTGTCGGTAGATACCCCAACAATTAGGGTATCACCCAAGGCTGCCGCTCTTTGTAGGATATTAATATGCCCTACATGGAAAACATCAAATGTTCCAAATGTTATAACTGTTTTCATTTTAATCCTTTACATATAAAAATCAAAGTCGAGATAGTTAATGAATTATGACAGAATTATGAAACTATGAATATAGTGTATATTTAGTTATAACAATTGAAGCATTATGTTTTTAAAACATCTGCGATTGTTTTTTCAGGAAAGAATTCTTTCATTACTTCTTGGCAACCAGTTTCAATAACTAATTGCTCGATATAATCTGTATTTATTTGTGATAGTAAATTGTGTTTTTTGGGTGCTTTAAATGAATGACTACTATTAATGTTAAGTGATTTTGTTGAAATACCTAAGAACTGGCTTATATTTTTGAGATTATCTTTTATTAAACTTGTTTTAAATACCAATAAATTTGCACTACTTACTTGATTGAGGACTTCTATATTTCTTTTTGCCCAATATTGTAAATATCCTTTAATTGGATATAAGCCATTATAAGAATTTAAAACGACTTCTTCGTTGCTAAATATATCTCCTGAAGCATTATAGTTTAGATCTCTCCCAAGTTTCCAAATACAATCATGCTCAACAGGGTTATTTATTTGATGGTTAATTATTGAGTCGAGAAAACTATAGCAATCTCTTATTGGGAGTATGAATTTAGCATCAGAATCTAGTTGTATGAACTCTTTAACAAAATATCCAGCAAAATCTGAAGATTCCATATGTAGGTTGTTGCGAATATCTCTGTTTTTCAAAAACAGTAAGAGATCAGCTGTTTCCATTCGCCCTTGATTAACTTCATTTTTAAGATATATTAGATGGTCACCATTTGGCTCATGCCTTGACCGAAAGTTTTGGTTAAAAATGGCTGCAACTGAATGAGTTCCTGATTTAGCTGTACCAACACAATAAGCTTTAAAATTTCGAGGTTTTATATACGGTTTTAGTGCTATTTTTATTTTCTCTTTAATGTTTATAACGGACTGTTTCTTAATATCTTTCCCTGTCTCGACCACGTTCATTAGTTAATAACCTCCTTTAATATTGACACATAATAAGTAATTACTTTAAAAGTAAAGTATATCAGTAAGCTCCTGTTCCGTATAAAGACCTATTGATGATATAGGGTGTTATTAGGATTTAATACTATCACTTCGTTTGGTTTTGACTAAATAATTGTTAATTTTTTGCCGTGTTTTTAATAAATAATGCAGTAATAGTTAGGTTGTTACAAATAAATTAACATAAATCCTTAATATAAAGTTCATAATAAAGTCATATTTGAACTGGTATCATTTTTTAAGGGTTACCCACAATTTTTTTCTTAAATACGAAAAACCATAACTAATCAAAAATGGTTTTTTGTTCATATTATTTAAAAGGAATTGTGTTGGATCTTTCTATCGTTTTTGCCACCTACCATAATGAAGAGATACTGCAAAAATCTCTAGAATCGTACTGTTTAATTGAAACTGAATACGAATGGGAGTTGATTATTGTTGATAATGCTAATCGTGAAGAAACAAAACGCCTAGTCAATAAATATAAAACTAAACTTCCCATTCACTTTATTGAAAAATCAGAACCAGGGAAAAATAATGCCTTAAACAAAGCGTTACCTTTTATAAACGGTAATCTTATTATGTTTACTGACAACGATATTATTCCCAATAAAAATTTAATTAACCACTATATAAATGCCGCCAATAATTACCCTGAATTCGACATTTTTGGTGGTAAAATTTTACCTGATATTACGCTGCCACAATGGGTAGATACTTCTAGTGCTAGCGTTAGAGGGGCTTTTGGCATATTAGATTTAGGTAATAAAGATGTTGAGGTAGATCCCGTAGCCAGTATATGGGGTGGAAACATGATGCTAAAAAAAGCCATTTTTAACCAAGACTTTGCTTTTAATGGAGTAATTGGCCCTAAAGGCACTAACTACACTATGGGTAGTGAATCTGAATTATTAGCGCGTTTAAAAATGTCGGGTTATAAGGCAATGTATGTTGCTAACGCGGTTGTTAAGCATCAAATTAGACAAGAGCAACTATCTATATCATGGTTAACTAAGCGTTCTTTTAGATCAGGAAAAGGAGAAGGGTATCAACACGAATATAATGGGGTGAGTAAAATTTTAGGTTACCCTCGGTACTTAATTAAAGTGTTATGTAAAGATTTTATACGGGTTGCAACATCTTTATTCAGTGGAAAAAAATTAATTATATGCAACGCGATGATGACGTTATATCATACTGCAGGTCTTTTAAATCAAAGTAAAATATTAGATAAAAAGTAACATTTTATTTAATAAAGTTGACCCGCAAATAAGGATAATAATGGATCTTTCAATCATTTTTGCTACCTACCATAGTGAAAAAATACTGCAAAAGTCGCTTGAATCGTATTGCTTAATTGAAACAGAACTCCAATGGGAGTTGATTATTGTTGATAATGCGAACCGTGAAGAAACAAGGCGTATAGTTAATGCATTTAACACTAAGCTCCCTATTCATTTTATTGAAAAGTCAGAACCCGGTAAAAACAATGCCTTAAATAAGGCCATTCCTTTGGCTAAAAGCAATCTTATTTTATTTACCGACAACGATATATTACCTAATAAACACATTGTTGATCAGTACGTGAATTACGCAAAACGTGAACCTGAGTTTAATATTTTTGGTGGTAAAATATGGCCTGACAGAACACTACCAAGTTGGATAGATTTATCATCGCCAATAATTAGGGCTGCTTTGGGCGCACTAAATTTAGGTGATGAAAATAGAGAAGTAGATGCCGATGCCCTTTGGGGGGGCAATATGCTTATTCGCCGTTGTGTTTTTGATGACGGTATTCGCTTTGCTTCTAAAGATCTAACCGTGGTAAATAATCATATTACGGGTAGCGAAACAGAACTGTTAACTCGGCTGCAAAAAGCGGGTAACAGGGCAATGTATTTGCCTGAAGCAGAGGTTGGTCACCAAATTAGAGATGAACAACTAACGTTGCTTTGGCTTGTAAAACGCGCCTATAAAGCGGGCGGAGGTTACGCCTACAACAACCCTTTAGGTAATATGCCTAGCGTGCTTGGTATGCCTAGATACTTATGTAAAGTTATTGTGATTGATGTATTAAAGCTATTGGTTAATTTGCTTTCTTTTAAAAAAAATATTATTTGTATTTCATTAATGAAAATATCAAATACGTATGGCCGATTAGTGCAGTTTTATCAAGATAGAAAAGGGTAATTTTATCGTTAAAAATAGGTATTATAATTCTGTAATATCTATATCTTTCAATAACTCAACAGAAGCATCAATAGTTAAATGCCCAACATCTCGATAGATGAATGTGTTATTAATTTCAACTTTACAATTTTCATTGTCACATAAGTAATTTTTTAGCCAAACCACTTTAACGACACTTTCAATTTCTTTAAGTGTGCTAATGACATGCTGTTGATAATGCATGGCCTCATTATAATTAATAGTACAACCTTCTCTTAGTAGTAGGGCTGTTCCGAACTCTCTTTCTAGGCACTCCCCTACGTTAAACCCTGTTTTAGGGAGAGGGGAAAAAACTATTGGTGTAATGTTTAGCTTTTTCAATTCTAAAATAGTGTGCTTAAAAGCATTAATAAATAATTGATAATCACTTTTAATTGAACCGTTTTCTGTTAAGTAATTAACTCCATTAAATTTCAAGTAATTGCTGAAATTCCCGCTAAGAACCACATGCGTAATACTCTTATTATTTTTGATATATGCGAATGCATTATTATTAAAGGTTAAGCATTCTTGCGCCCACCTAGCATCATAATTTTTCATGATGGGTACTAAACCACTAATAGGCCCACAAGCGCTTTTAGTAATTTGAGCAAACTGTTTATTTTTTACCGATAATCCTGGTACTAAATGCATTGCGTAGCTGTCTCCCCACACAACAATTTTGGGTTTGTCGCCTTTAATGCAGTTGTTTTTTAACCTGTTATTTTCGTCAAAAGAGCCTTCGCAATCACGGCTTAAGCCGTGATTTATTCTTCTAATGTGAGAGAATTCATCTTCGTTGCTTTCTGCTGTGTAGCTATACGCTATTGGCACCGCAAGTAAAAGGGTTGTTGCGCTTACCGTCACTTTCCAGCTTGAGAATATCGCTTTAAATTTACCCACTCTAAATGGCATTTCAACATATTTAAATTGTAAGTAACCCAATAGTATAGAAAGTAACGTAATTGTTATTTTAACGGTGGTAGGTACATCACCTACATAACTTAGATAGGCAAAGGCAAATAATGGCCAATGTACTAAGTAAATTGAGTAAGACCAATCGCCAATTTTTTCAATTAGTCGAACTCCTATAAACTTAGGTAGCCAGTCTTTATTGCCTAATAAAATAACCATAGTTGATAGCACTACAATAACAGACTCAATGCTTGGGTGTTCATTGTTTATGTTTACTAGACAAGTGAAAAATATAAAAAATAAAGCTAGGTACTTAAGTGGCTTTGGTATGTTTATGTTGCCTTTTGTACGTAGCATTAACCATGCACATAACGATCCTCCTAATAATTCCCATGCACGAGTAAACAGTAAAAAGAATGCCCATTCAGATTTAGATGAGTCGGCAATACGCCACAAAAAAGGGGCCGTTTGGTTTTCACTGTATACCCATGAAAAACACCAAAATAAACTGATTGCAGTAAGTGCTATTAGGCCAAATAGTCGATAGTTTTTAGGCAAAAAATACAGGGTAATAGGTAATAAGAAATAATATTGTTCTTCTAGAGAAAGCGACCAAATATGCAATAAAGGTTTGCCTTCTGATGCGCTTTCAAAGTAACCACTTTGCCCAGGTAATACCATATTGGCGGTGAATGTTAATGCCCCCTTTAGCTGGGCTAAATATTCAAGCCATTGCTGATTTGTTAATATTATTAAACTAAGCAATGTGGTAAATAACAAAGTGCTATATAAAGCAGGCAATAACCTTTTTGCTCTTCTTAAATAAAATTCGGAAAAAGAAAAGTTATTATTTTCTAGCGTTTTTAGAATAATACTGGTGATTAAAAAGCCAGAAAGTACGAAGAAAACATCAACACCAAGATAACCTTGGCCTAGTAAGCCTAAATTACTGTGATAGAGAACAACAACTAATACCGCTATACCCCTTAAAAATTGTATATCTCTTCTCAATTGCTTAATCCTAGTCTTTTACGCTAAATAAAATTTTAATGAGTTTACCTAATAGGTAATAACATTTTTTTTCTAATCCGACGGTTTTACCACCAGCAGTCATACAGGTTTTATACATAAACAGATGCTTTAATTGGGGGTGTTGATTGTACAAAAATTGATGTTTTTTAAGTAATTGTCTATGGCCTATAAATATTTTTCGGCCATTAGATGAAATATTACCATGACCTTCTCGACGTAAAAATGCTAATGGTTCACTTAAAAAGCCAATTTGTTCACCTGCTTCAACTAGCCTAATGGTTATATCATGGTCTTCCGAGCACTGTATTTCAGTATCAAACCCACTAACTTTTTCAAAAGCACTTTTTTTAATTAGCCATGACGTAGGAACAACATGGCTTGATACTAATAAATCTTCAATGGTTAGCTGCATTGGTTTATTGTTGAATGTTGATATGACTTCTTGTCCAATAAAGGTTTTAATACCTGTATGACAAGAGCTAAACTCTGGTTTTGATTCTAAAAATGAGAGTTGTTTTTCTAGCTTATCAGGTTCCCATTTATCATCTGCGTCCATAAAGGCAATCCAATTACCTATGGCTTTTTTTACTCCTATATTTCTAGCCCTTGCAGGGCCACCATTTTTTTCTAAATTAATCACGTTAATATCGTTATATGAGGCTAAAAAATTTACAGCTTTTTCTCCACATCCGTCAATAACTACAATAATTTCTGTTGCGGGTAGTGTTTGTGCTTTAATTGAGTTGTATGTTTCTTCAAAAAACTCTTCAGCATGGTAAAACGGTATAACAACACTGATAGAAGTGTTCACTTAAAATTCCTTATTACTAAAAAAGTTTATTGATTTACTTTCTGGGTCTTTTACAGGGTCCCAAACAGGCTTAATCATAGTTTTAATTTTGGCGGCAATACGTGTAATAAAATTAGCTGTATTAATAGGTATATGAAGCCAACGACAATATAAAAATATTCTACGCCTAAATACCCAATGATACATGGCTTCTTCGGCATAAAATTTATAACCCCAACGTTTTTCAAATAGTCGAGAAGCTTGCCATGTTAGGCTTTTTTGCCAGCGGAAAAAGAAAAAGCGCATATCGCTATATTCCATGCGTGTACCTAAATTATCAAAAATAACTATTGATTTAGGCTGAGAAAATACTTTGTATCCCATTTTTTTCAATTGCATGGCAATGTCAATATGTTCTCTGATCACCATTTGCGGTAATTCTATTTTTTTTAATATTTCAGTATTGAAAAGTACACCGTGAAGTTCAAACATTTCAGACGGGGTAACTTCTGTTGGAATATCTTCTGGTAGCGCACGTCTAAGGTGTTTTTTCTCAATAAGGTAGTCTTCACCTTCAATAGTTAAAAAGGTAATTTCATTGGTGAATAAATGATTACGTAATGGTGCGCCTATGTCTACGCCTGCTTTTTCTAAGGTTAATGGGTTAACAAGGGCAACGTTTTTACGTTGTGCCACTTCAAGTAATGGCGGCAACCAATTTTCAGTAACGTTAGAATCATTATCAAGAAACATAACGTAGGGTGTTGTTATGTCGTTTCTGACTTTACGCATGGCTTCCATGGGAATGATTAATCCCATTTCAATTATTTCTGCGTTTTCTTTGCTGTTAATTAGTTGTATTAATTGTTTTTTTATTGCTTGAGGGTAGTCAAGATCCAACACTTTTAAATAAAAGGGTTGTGTGGTGACTTGGTATAAATTCTCTATACACTCTATAACGCCTGAATATCTGTCTCTAGGTGTAATAACCACGGTAACGTTAATATTGTCCATTTTTATATCCGTTTTTTATTGAATTGGTAATTATTTCACTGCTTATTTAAATAATCTGTTTAATTATGGTTAGGTATTTATTAACCATGTTATCAATTGAAAATTGGGTGGCTATGCGTTGATAAGCATTGTTACCCAGTAATTTTCGTTTATCTGTTGATTCTAGCAATTCTTTTAGCGCTTGTGCTAGCTTTTCTGGAGAGGCAGGAGGCACTAAATACCCTGTTTCTCCGTCTATAATAATTTCTTTTATACCGCCTACCTTAGTGGCTATTGCTGGTTTTGCCTTTGCTCCCGCTTCGGCAAATACTAAGCCAAAAGCTTCTTCTATTGAGGGCTGTATAAAAATATCACATGCTTCAAGCCATTGGGGGGTATTATTTATTTGTCCTAAAAAAGTAATATGGTTTTGCAGTTGCAGCTTTTCTATTAACGTTAATAACGTGTTTTTTTCAGTTTCACTGCCGTCACCTGCAATGTATAAGTGAATATTTTGTTGTTCATTAATAACAGAAGCTAATGCGGTAATGGTATCTTGATGACCTTTTATTTCACCAAGATGACCAATACTTAATAGTACGGTTTGTGTTTCAGGAATGTGTAAGGTGTTTCGTGCTTCGGTAACTGATGCTTCGGTAGGGGCATCTTCAATAATAGCTCCGCCATGAACCACATGACACTTTTTTTCTGGCAAAGCTAAGTTTTTTGTTAATAATGATAAACGGTCATGCGACACGGCAATATAGTGTGAAAGTAAAAATTTAAGCAGGGTGTTAACTTTACTGGGTTGATATTTACTTAAATCAGAACGGTGAAAAGTACCTATGGTTGGTACACCACAAGTAAAACCAGCAATGCCAGCATACAGCTGGCTAAGTTCGCAATGTGCATGAATAACTTGTATGTTATGTTGCTTTATTAACTTTCGTATTTTTAAAATTAATTGTAGCGCAGAGAGGTTTTTTCGTTCAATTAACACAAGTTTCGGTATGTTAACCCAAGGCTCTGGTTGAGATAAGCATAAAGGTGTTATGTTTTGATTATGTGCGCGTAGCCCCATAACGGTGTCAGTAAATCTTTTGGTTCGCCCCCCTTTTTCTAGGCTTTGAACTATTTCTAAAATCCTCAATTGAGGTTGAAACTTCATACTACTTCCTTGATTTTATGTACATATGTTTGTTTTCTACGTATCAATCATAACTAAACTCAATTATTATACCTTTAAACTGGGTAGTTAGAATATAGCTGATTTATCCAAAAAAGATAAATTAGTTATGGGTGAGTTGTAGTGATAAAAGTAGCACATATTGTAGGTAGTTTAAAAATTGGTGGCGCAGAGCGCTTTGTAATTGATTTATGTGAAGTGCAGAAAAATAATGGCAAACAGCCTATTATTATTTCTTTAGGGCAACCAGGTGAGCCATTAGAGCAGGAATGTCATCAACTAAAGACACCTGTTTATAGTAATAATGACTTGCTTATTGTTAAATTAATAAAGGTTTTTTATCAATTACGCACGTGTAATATTGTACATATTCATTCGCCACATGCGTTAAAGTTTCTTAGCCTTATATTACCTTTTATTAAAGCAAAAATTATATATACCCGACATGGTGCGGCACCATTAACTGATTCTCAATGGATTAAATTACATAAAAAAGCGGGTCAATATATTAGTGCTATTACTTTTGTTTCTCAGGAGGGGTTAGATAATTTTCAACAAACCCATCGGTGGAAAAATATGCCTAGTTATGTCATTGATAACGGTGTGCTGATTCAGCCAATAGCGAAAAAAACAGCCGAAAATATTGGGTTAAGTATTGGTTCTGTGGGCCGTATGATCCCGTTAAAAAACCAAATTGCCTTATTACGGGCAGCAGCATTGTTACCTAGCGCGATACAAGAACATTTAACAATACATTACTTTGGTGATGGAGAGTGTATGGCGGCTTTACAAGCATATAACAGTGAACAGCAATGGCCTGTTAAGGTGGTTTTTCATGGTATGGTTAACAATAGAGATGTTATTTATTCAAGCTTTGATGTTTTGGCGGTAACGTCAGAAACTGAGGGGTTGTCTATGGTGATTATAGAAGCCATGGCGAATAAAATACCTGTTATTGCTAGCAATGTTGGTGGTAATCCTAAATTAGTGATTGATAACGAAACAGGCTATTTGTTTGACTATAACGACGATAAAAAATTAGCACACCTTTTGCAAAAAGTTGCTGAAAATAAGCAATTAATTGACAAGTTAGGTGACAATGCATTTTCTTATATTAAAGATAATTTTTCATTAGAAGCCACTGCGAAAAAGTATGCTGAACTTTATAAAGCGTAAGTTTAAAGCACTAACTACTTTATATTTTTACTTATTAGTAATAGCGGTAGTTGCTGTTTCATTATTACCTTGGTGGCCCTTTTTTCAGGGCTTGACCATTCCTAAATATTTATTGTTATTTGGCCCGCGTTGGTGGTTATTGCTTGTTAGTTTACTGGTGTTTATTTGTTGGCCTGTTTTAAGTAAGCAGAAAAAGTTGTTATTACCAGTGCTTTTCATTGGGGGGTTAAATTATTTAGATTTTCAGTTACCTGCATTAGCACACTATGTTCAGTTTCAGCATACGGCAGAAGATAAAAGTACAATAAAAATTATTCAGGCGAACATTGGCGGTGGCGGTTCTATTTATGAAATACAATTATTAGTAGAGAATGAGCAGCCTGATATTTTGCTGTTACAAGAGGTAAGAAATACTAACTTTTCAGAATGGATTTCACCAGAGTACCAAACCAATTGTAGGGGCGGGCTTTGTATTTTAAGTAAGTTAACGTTTGAAGTAACTGGTCAGCTGAGCAGGAACTTAATTGATGGCTGGGGAAACTTTGCTATGCTGTATAAAATTAAAACAGCTCAAGGTGATTTTTCGTTGGCGAATATTCATATGGAAACACCACGCTCAGTTATTATGAGTTTTATTCACAGAGAATGGGCGCAAACGGCGGCGAATAAATTAGAAGACAATAGACAATATGAGTCATTATTAATTGCGTCATGGGTAGATGCTCAAGAAAAAGTAATCATTGCGGGCGATTTTAATATGCTAGAAGATGAAAATATTTATCAAAAATACTTTTCGTCAATGAATAATGCCTTAGGTAATGCAAGCTTTGGGCTAAATTATACTAAAAAAACGTCGTGGCATGGGGTTCGTATTGATCATCTTTTATTTTCAAATGACTTTGTTTTAAAAGATGCTACCGTGTTAAATTTTATAACAGGAGATCATCGACCTGTTGTTTCAATATTAAGTATTAAATAATGAATGTTAACTCAATAACTTCTATTTTCAGTGTTATCCTATTTTTTATTCTTTATTCTTCGCTTGCGATTGGAGAAAATAATACGGTTTCTTTGGATGTAGCGCTTGATTCTGATACCTCGTTATTACTTTTACCTGTTCCTAATAATACTATTCCATTAAATTCAACCCTGAAAATTCAATATAAAGATATTTCTATAAATTCAAAATTTCATGTTGTAACGCTATGGCCTAATACTCAACCTAACGCATACATTAGAACCTTATTAATTGATTCAGTTGATCTTAAGGGGTTTGTAGGGAAGCTGTCATTTACTTGGTCTGAACTACCCAATGTTAATGTGCAAGATGCGGGTATTTTATCTCAAAACATATCACCGTTATTGGTAAGCTTGAGTTCTCAAAAAAAGCGTTTAGTGTACCCTTCACAGCAATGGTTAAGACAAAGCCTATTATTGCATGCTGATAGCAAAGATCACGATACTGATTGGTATGTTTTACCCCAACAAAAATATGCACATTTTATTACGAATAAAAAGGCTTTGAAAAAGAAAGGTTACCCTCCTACAAAGGCGGGGCAATGGTTATATGACAGACCACAAGCGCTTTATCAGTTGTATATTATGACAGAAGATAAAGCATGGCTTAATGAAGCAAATATGGCGGTGGACTTTTATAAACAGCATATTGATGACCAAGGACAATTTACCTTAATTAAGCGCTTTGATCCTAAATACTTAATGCCAAGAGGTTTAGCGCTTCAATATTTGTTAAGTGCTGATAATAGCGCACTGGAAGCGTTAACTAAGATATTTCAAAGCTCATTAGGTTGGGATGAAGAATATTCATTGTCTCGTGGTTTTTGGACTGAACGTAATCAGGCTGCCGCACTTAATGTAGCGGTAACTTATTGGGAGCTTACAGGTAGCCAAGCAGCATTAAGTAGAATAAAAGAGATAATAGATGCCACAATAAGCATGACATTTAGGCCTGAAAATGACTGGCCACTAAGAGGTTGCCCACAACATGGTTTTAAGTCGCATGAAGGCTGGGGTGATGACACAGCAGCCTGTTCTCCGTGGATGATGGCTTTATTAGGTGATGCTTTATGGCGTTATTATAGATTAACAGGCGATGAGAAATCAGCGGCATTGATTGATGCTTTTGGCGATTTTATTTTGAATTATGGTATTTATTTTGGTGACAAGCGTGTTCATAAGATTGTTATTCCTAAATATATCGTGTCAATGGACAACCCAACTCAAGAAGAATTGAATCAATGGTCAGACCCTCAGCATGCTTGTGATGTGGCTGCATTGCTAGGAAAATCAACCTATATAAAAGAGCAAAAGAAACAAGATAGTTTTATGGTTAAAGAATTGTTTAGTTCGCTTGTGCACCAGTGCAAAGGCTCTTACCGTAAACTTAACGCTGAAAAAAAGGTGACAAAATATTGGTCAGTCATGCCACCTCGTCGGTTTGCTTGGATGTATTCTTCAACAAGTGATTTACCGTGGTTAGTTGTTCATTTGTTGAAGTGATTGCCATGCATTGTTATTTTTTACTGAATAATAAAATGCCATTGCAGGGATGTTGTTCCTTGACCCGTTAACGCTTTTTTGAGTCGTTCTTTTTTAAACTGCCCAATGCTTGCTATTTGTTTGCCGTTAATAACGTAACTCATTGTAATATTTGCTTTTTGTTTGCCTTTCTGAATGCTAATAATTTGTTGTTGGTTCAGTGTTTCTGTATTTAAAATATGCCAACCTTCAGGTATTAAATTGTTATCATAAAATGTTGGTTTGCCTTCTAATTCATTGCCATGAAAATGATAAATTAAATGTACGTTATCAGGACGTGCTGTTTTTACCTCAAGTAACGAATAATGAAATATAGTCGGTTTTATCGTTAGGTTTTGTGCGTTATCTTGTTGAATTTTTTCTGGTGAATTCAATAGATATGCTTGCTTTAAACCAGTAGAAGAAATTATTAATAGCGTGAACAAAGCTGATAGTGCTAACCCATTTAGTTTATTTGGCTGTTTTTGTGTTGAGCTGCTTGTTGTTGTTACATTGTTACTTTCTTTATCCGTAAGATAGCTACCAAATTTAAAGAGTAACAACATAAATGGTGCGTATAGATACCAGCCAAACATATTATGGTCGGTCATTAAATCGCTGGTCATTTCAGTTTGGTGGCCAATAATAATTAAAATAGCAATGCGTAACCAGTTGGTTACTAGTGCGCCTAAAATAGCAACCAAAGCAAAAATAGCGATGTTTTTAATGTTGCGAAGGTGAAGAAAAATATATAAAGAGCTAATAGCTAAAGAGGTGAGTAAATAGCGTAAGCCACTGCATCCTCCTGCAATTTCAAACACCCCCGAAGGTATGTGTACAAATTCATCTTCAACAAAAACAGGGATACTGGTAAAGCTCATTAAGAAATTTACTGCAATAACCGAAAGGTTTTGCAGAGGAATAGTAAGAATACCCCACACAGGAATGAGAAAAATAAAATAAAGTGCAGGAAAAATTAACTTTATACTAAACTTAAATAAAAAGTTAATGCTAGCGCATAGCAGCATTAAGGTGGCTAACCAATACGCCAAGGTGATTTGCGCTGTAGATGCCACAAAAAGGCTGTAGGCCGAAAAAAGCAATAGGGTTAACGCAAACCAAGAAAGTTTTTCTCTAAATTGTAATTCGTTGTTTTCAAATAACGTATAGTACAAATAGAGTACAATAAAGGGTATTAGGTATGCGTGCGAGTAGGTGCCATCATCAAAACTGTAACGCCATAAAGTTACCATAATAGGCGCATTGAATAGGGCAACGAGTACAGTAATGAGTATGATACTAATGAGTGGAATAAAAGAACGTTTGAATACGTAAGCTTCCGTTTTTTTTATATTCAAAATATTGACCTTGCTGGTATTAATTTAATTTGGGCTGAATTTTAAGCGCTTGTATTTGTTCATAGTATAACTATTTTTGTGTTATTGTCGTTAATATAAGCATTTACAAATAAATAATATAATAATTTAGTGGATAAATCTCCAAAGGAATAAAGATGAATTCTAAAAAAAGTTTACTACCCATAGTGTTTTCTGTTGCTTTAGCGGGGGGATTAGTTAGCTGTAGTCAGGATAAAACGACAGAAGAATATTTAAATGACGCCCAAACTTATTTGCAACAAAATAAAACAGCAGAAGCAATTATTAGTCTTAAAAATGTGCTGAAAGTTGACGCTAATGATGTGCAAGCGCGTTTTCTGTTAGGTAAATCATATATTAATCAAGGTAATTGGTTAATTGCAGAAAAAGAACTGAGTCGTGCCAAAAAATATAATTACGATATTGAGTTGGTTTATCCTTTATTAGCTGAGGCTTATAGCCATTTAGAAGATGGTATTGGTATAGAGCAGCTTTTAAAAGATATTGTTGACAATAAGGCGCTTGAGCAAAGTTTACGTTACTTTTTGGCTGTGACTTATATCTACGAAGGTGAAGAAATTTTAGCATTAGGTGAACTTGATAACGTGGTTGGGTTGGATGTTGACTCGGTTTACGGGCAGTTAGGGCAAGCATGGCTTTATACTTTAAGAAAGCAATTTGATGAAGCGATAGGTGTTGCCGATAAGTTGATTAATAGTGACGGGTACGAATCAATAGTTCTTGATTTGAAAGCTAAAACGTATTTTACCGCAAACAAAATGGAACTTGCCGCAAATAGCCTTAAAGATTACTTGCAATTAAGGCCGTTAGATAATCAAAGTAGACTTATGTATGCTATGGCTTTAGCGGCGTCTTCAAATTTAGCTGAGGCTGAAAAGCAAGCTGATTTATTTCTAACTATTTCCCCGAACAATCCATTGATAAATATGGTAAAAGCGCAAAGCAGATTAGTGGCCGAAGATTATGCTGGAGCTAAACAATTTGCAGAGGTAGCGCTGAAAAATAAAGGTGATCTTACTGGGGCGGCAATTATTGCAGGCTACAGTTATTATAAATTAGGCCAACCAGAAAGGGCTTACAGCCATTTAAAGAAAATTAAAAACCAATTATCTTTGCTACACCCAGCACGAAGATTGCTAACCGCAATAAGTATAGAGCTAGGGTATATTGATGAATCATATGAAGATATTGAAAATGCAACAGATGGAGAGCTAGATGCTAGCTTTTTATCGCTATCTTCTAGTCAGTTATTCAAACAAGGTGATGTAGATAAAGCAGCAAATGTACTTGATAAAGCGCAACAACTTGAGCCGTTAAACGGACAATTAGCTTATCAACAAGGGCTTCTTAAAATGTCAGTGAATGATCCTGAATCTATTCGTTTTTTTGAGCAAGCTATAAAGAGTAACCCTGAATCAGAACAAGTTATTTCTTTGCTTATTATGGAACATTTAAAGCAAAAGAATTTTGATGAAGCTTTAAAAGTGGCGCGCTCTACTTTAGACAGTAATTTTGTTTTGTCTAAAACGTTAGAAGGTGTTACTTATAAAATGCAGGGAGAGTATGCGCTTGCAGAAAATGCTTTCAATGATATTTTAAGTAAAGATCAAGAAAATATTCTTGCGCTATTTAATTTAGGCAACATTGCTGAAAGCAAAAATGATATAGCCACCGCTATTAAGTTATATTTAAAAGTGCTCACAATAGACACTTCAAATGCGCCAACTATTAATGCTATTTACCGTATTGGAAAAACTGATGAGCATAAAGCATTAGTAAATGAAAAGCTGACAGAGTTAGTTAAAAATAGTGAGTATTCACCTAACGAGAGCCTTATTTTGTTAGGGTTCTACATGCGTGATGAAAAAGTAGCAGAGGCTACGTCAGTCTTAACCCAATCCCTTGACAAAAATCCTGAGAGTTTTCCATTACGCATTGTTGAAGCTAGGTTATTAGCATTTGAGGATAAAGGTGAATTAGCGCTGAAAAAATTAGACCAATTGTTAATTTCATCTCCAAATGCTTTACAAGCAAGAAAGCTTAAAATTGCGATACTGAATGCTAGAAAACAAAATTTTGATACAGTTCAAGAACAAGAGCTTATTGTAAAAATGGGGTTAGGTGGCAATAACGAAGTACTCAATTTAGTGTTTTTATATATTCAGAATAATAATTTAGAAAAAGCTAATCAATTATTCTCTAAATTGCCTGATATGTCTAATATTTCGCCTAAGTATGAGGTTATTAAAGGAAAGCTTGCTTTTATGAAGGAAGACTTTACGCAAGCCATTCATTATTTAAAACCCGCTTATGAGAGAATACCTTCGGCCCCTATTTTAATTGATCTTGTGCAAGCAATGCAGAACACAAATCAGGCAGACGAAGCACTCGCGTTAATTGTTGGTTTTGAGAAAAATAATGAATTAACGATTGAGTTAATACTTAAACAAGCTGAGTTATATACCGAAAAAGAGCCAGACAAGGCATTGGCAATATATGAACGCTTAGCCAAAAAAACCAATGAGCATTATGTTGTACTGAATAATATTGCCTACGTGTTATTAGTACAGAAAAAACTACCAGAGGCACTGAGTTATTCGAAAAAAGCACTTTCGAAAGCTGAAAATGTTCCCGCTGTTATGAATACCTATGGACTTATTCAGCTAGAAGCGGGAAATGTTTCTGAAGCCGTTCAATATCTTCATAAGGCTTATAAAGCGAATATAAATAATCAAAACTATCTTGTTCATTATATACAGGCGTTATTTGTTGATAAACAGTATAGCTTGGTAGATTCATTACTACTTAAAGTAGATAAAAATATGCTGAGCAGTGAGTCGTTAGCAAGGTTGGCAATAGTGCAATCAAAGTAAAAAGAATAAGTGATTAACGCTGTAAGTTTAACGACTGTATCGCGGAGTTTGGTTGTCAGGTTTTTTTACATCAGTTTGAGGTTTATATTATTGATTATTTAAAAAATGCAATAATATCAATATGTTGTTTGTTTTGGCATTAAAGCTGCATAGTGTAAGGGAGTCTGTTTACACATAATAAATTTTTGGTTACCGCAAAAAGCAAGTTAACTAAAATAAAGCAGTTTTTAATTTATTTAATGGAGAATAAAATGAAAAAATTTATAACATCAATTGCTATACTAGCTAGCTTGTCAGGTACTGCAGTTGCTGATCAAATCTCTTGGGATGCAAGCTGGGGTGCAAGTACACAAGGCGGCGTTCAAGTTGCTGACCCTGCAAACACTAATTTCGGTTCTGATCCTATTGAAGAGTTCGTATTTGCTTATAACTCACAATCTTTAGTTACTGATAATGGCGATGGTGTATTATCTGTAGGTGATACCATTCACTCGTACGGTGGCTTTGGTCCTGCTGGTTTTAATGCATTACCTAGTGGTTTAGATACATTAGGCCTAGGTTCACTTGCTAATAATAACGTTGGTAGTTTCATACCTAACCCAATTCCAACTATGGATGGTTACGGTAGTGATTATTTGTTTACCTTTTTCTTCAATGACTTAATGGGAACGTTTGACGGTACTGATTTTGCTTATACTTCAGGTACTTTACAATTTGGTCTTGTTTCGTTAAATGCCGCTAATACTGGTTTAGCTGTAGGTTTTCATAACTTATTTGACTTAAATATTTCTTCAGGTGGTGCTGAGAATGTTGGTGGTCAATCTAAGCAAGTATTTACAGGTACTGTAGATAACTTTGCTAATAATGCAGGTGATGATTTTTCAATCAATCATGGTGGTTCAGAGATGACATTAAGCGAATGGGCTGCTTTAGGCGATGTTCGTTGGTCTTCTAACCAAACAGTAACTGCTGGTTTTGCTGGTTTCCCTTCAGCGCCATTAGATATCGTTTTTGATAACAATGGTCAAGCTATCCTTGCTGCAAACCACACTGGCCGTATGAGCATGCAAGTTCCAGAGCCTGCTTCTATTGCAATTTTAGGTTTAGGTTTATTAGGTCTTGCTGGCGCACGTCGTCGTAAGTCTTAATTAATAACTAGAATGAAAAAACCGCCAACTGGCGGTTTTTTTATGCCTGAAAATCTGGTGTTTTTGTAGGGCGTAATTTATTGCGCCACTTTGTAGAATAAATTCTACCCTACCTTGGCTAGTGTTTTTGTAGGGCGTAATTCATTGCGCCACTTTGTAGAATAAATTCTACCCTACCTTGGCT
>NZ_JBHFOM010000038.1:0-45086 GCF_053543955.1 Colwellia sp. E150_009 | reverse complement strand
GGCAAAATCATTAAGAGCACAAAAGTGATCATTTACAAGTGATACTAGTGATCAAAGCTTAATGAGAATAAGCGATCAAAGTTAATGCAATTGGGTGATCAAAGCTGGAGAGAATATGCACAAATATTATTTGGTGGATGCTTTGTCAAAAGCCTAAACAGTAAAAATTTGGGTAATATTGAAGATGCTGTTATAAAAGATTGGCCTGACTCAATTCAACAAGTTATTAATAAATATCCAAATATAAAAATGGTTGTTCCAGGACATGGGAATATTGGAGGTATAAATTTACTTAAACATACCACTAAACTTGCTCTAAACACAGAAGTCGCTAAATAAGGTGGCAAGCGTATTTTCCTCGTGATTATTACCCGAAAAACCTTTGCTATTTATTAGTTTTTATTAAATGTCAGTATTTAACTTTATTTTTTATTCGAAAAATAGCGGGTTAAAACAATAATTACAGAAAGTAAACCACCTAAAATTGTGCCTAAAACAACAATTAAAGCACGCTTTGGTTTTGCCTTTTCTTCTGGTACTTGTGCTGGGTCAACCGTTTTCAAAACATATTCCGTTTTTACTTGTGTGAGCATCATATTTTTAGTTTGCTCTTCTATCAGCTGATAAAATACGGTTTCCATTGAAGCAACTTGAGTTTCTTTTAATTGCGAAGTTAAATAGTTAATTGAGTCTCGCGCTTCTTTTTTATCTTGTTCTCTCATAAATTCATTGACATCATTAACTAACCATCCCAGCCATTGCTTCGCCATAACAGGAGAGAAAAACTCAAGCTCTATGGTAATCATTGAAGTGCTTTTCTCTTGAGAAACATTAAGTAACTTAGAAAACTCAACAAATGCCTCCCAATATGAAGGTATTGCCTTTTTAGGTGCTTTAACTTCTCGCATCCACTTTTCATTAACTGAGTCATATAATGTGTCATCAAGAATTAAAGTATTCGTGCTCATATCCCAGCTCTCACCTGCCATTATTGGTACAAGTAAATCGTACTTGGCGATAAATTTTTCAATAAATGAACGAGATTTTATAATTTCTAAGGCCAAATCGGTTTTATCACTTTGCCCTGCACCTAAATTGATACCAGCCATGCTGGCTAGACCACCAAACTGCCCTGCTAATGCAGATAAACCACCCGCTCCAGCTTCGTTTGATACAGGCGCGACTATTGTAGAAGCTTTATAAATATTAGGTTGCGAAAGTGCAAAGAAAATAGAAACTATTGCAAAAACAAAACTGATAAAAATAATCGTTATTTTGCCTGCCCAAATAGCACTCCATAATTCCCCTAAATTAATTTCATTTGTTTTCGATTGATTTTGTTGCATTTGCATCAATAGCATTTGTTGCTGCAATACAGCTGCATTAGCAAAAGTAGTATCTGTTGCATGTGTGTTTTGATCAGGCGTTTGATCTTGCTCATGTTGTTCATCAACAAGGTTGTTTTTTATACTTTTATCTGAGTTATTTGACACTTAATCTATTCACCAATGAAAGTTTTCTATTACACATTAAGGTTATAGTTATCACTTTAACCTTAACAAAAAATTTGCTGTACTATAAAAGCTGTCTCTTATAAGTATACAAAGAACAATTAATTTTTATAAACCATAAAACTAGAACTTGTTAAGAATAACTCTATTCTTTAGTTAAAAATTCAATATACCAAGGCATAGCTTTATCAATGCCTTGTTGAATTTTAAACTCAGGTTCATAGCCAATCATGTTTTTTGCTTTGGAAATATCCGCCTGAGAATGGCGTACATCTCCAGCTCTAAAATCACGATAAACAGGTGAACTTTGATATTCTACGCCATTAGATTGTAATGCATCTTTCAAACTATTAAACAAAGTGTTCAACGTTGTTCTATCACCTAAGGCAACATTATAAACTTGGTTTTTACCGTTATCTTCAGCGGTAGCAGCTAAAATATTGGCTTGCACTGCATTTTCTATAAAACAAAAATCTCGGCTAGTTTCACCATCACCATTTACATATATTATTTGATTTTCTATCATAGCAGCAGTCCACTTAGGAATGACCGCTGCATAAGCACCATCAGGATCTTGCCTTTTGCCAAACACATTAAAATAGCGTAAACCTGTTGTATTTAGCCCATAAGTTTTATTGAAAACATCAGCGTATAATTCATTAACGTATTTGGTTACTGCATAAGGAGAAAGGGGCTTACCTATATTTTCCTCTACTTTAGGTAACGATGGATGATCCCCATAAGTAGAACTAGAGGCAGCATAAACAAAACTTTCTACCTCTGCTTCTTTAGCTGCAACAAGCATATTTAAAAAACCTGTTATATTTGCTGAGTTTGTTAATATAGGGTCAGCAATAGAACGCGGAACAGAGCCTAAAGCGGCTTGATGCAATATATAATCTACATGGTTGTTTTTTGTTCCTATCGCTTTTGCGCAATCCTCAACATTACGTATATCACCTTCGATAAAAGTGAAGTTTTGCCACTGTTGCGCTGATACCTGTGTTTCTACTTCATCCAAATTATGTTGATGACCTGTAGCAAAATTGTCTAGCCCAACAACTTTTTGGTTTAACAATAAGAGTGTTTCTAATAAGTTAGAACCAATAAAACCCGCGCAACCGGTAACTAACCACGTTTTTGGATTTGTGGTTAATTGTTGTTTTATTTTAGTATAACGAGTCATTATTTATTGCCTTGTATTTCCAAGTTCTAGTCTAAAAGTGAGCTGATGCCCAATTTGGATCGCATTTATTAGGGTTAAAAGACTATAAGCGAATATCTGCTAACGTAGGATCAAGCATGTATTTTAAATCATAAATAACATGTTCTGGTTGCATTAGCCCTTTAATTTCATCGTTAGATAAGGCAATAAACTGTTTATGAGCAACAGCAAAGATTACCGCATCGTAATGAGCAGCTTTAGGTTTTTCAATTAAGTCTACACCATATTCGTGTTTTGCTTCTTCTGGGTTAACCCAAGGATCATAGACATCAACATTGGTATTAAATTCTGCAAGTTCAGCTATAATATCAACAATTTTAGTATTACGTACATCAGGGCAATTTTCTTTAAATGTTAACCCCATAACTAAAACATTAGCGCCATTCACAGCAATATTTCGCTTTATCATGGTTTTGACAAGTTGTGAGACAACATAAGCGCCCATTCCATCATTAATACGGCGTCCAGCTAAAATAACTTCGGGATTATAGCCAATAGATTGCGCTTTATGCGTTAAATAATAAGGATCAACACCAATACAATGCCCGCCTACTAAGCCTGGACGAAAAGGTAAAAAGTTCCACTTTGTCCCAGCCGCTTTAAGTACTTCTTCGGTATCAATATTAAGTTTATTAAAAATAACGGCTAATTCATTAATTAATGCAATATTTAAATCTCGTTGCGTATTTTCAATAACTTTTGCAGCTTCCGCCACTTGTATACTTGAGGCTTTATAAGTGCCTGCTGTAATAATTGAACCATATAATCTGTCAATAAAATCAGCTATTTCTGGTGTTGAACCTGAGGTCACTTTTAGAATATTAGTCACTCGATGTTCTTTGTCACCCGGATTTATACGCTCTGGTGAATAACCAGCAAAAAAATCTTTATTGAATACTAGATTTGAATTCTTCTCTATTTGAGGAATACAAACATCTTCAGTCGCACCTGGGTAAACTGTTGATTCGTAAATAACAATATCACCTTTATTAATTACATTAGCCAACATTTGGCTTGCTTTAACGAGTGGCGTTAAATCGGGCTGTTTGTGTTCATCAATAGGTGTTGGCACAGTCACAATATAAACATTACTTGTTTTTAATGCTTCAATATCACTGGCATATGAAATAAAAGCAGAATCAGCCAGTTCATCTTTAGATACTTCAAGAGTAAAGTCGTGCCCTTGTTTTAATTCTTTAACACGTTGGCTATTAATATCAAAACCAACAGTTGGATATTTTTTACCAAACTCTACTGCGAGAGGTAAACCAACATAACCTAAACCAATAACAGCTATTTTTACATCACTTAATGTGTGCATCATTACACTCTTCCATTTTAATTTTATTAAATTCCACTTATAGCGGCTACCGCTACAGCAGTGTTATACATAATTGTTGTTGCACTTGTCCATAAGCTAATATTGTCCATGTATTCAGTATCAAGTGGAACTACAACGGTATCACCAGGCTTAACAGCATTATTTTCTTCACTGGAAAACCAATTTCCATCTTGCATCAATTTAATACTGCCATTAGCAGAGATGATATAAATTCTTTCGTCATCAGCGCGTTTTTTGCTACCGCCACTTTTAGCCAAGTAATCTTCTGCTCGTAAATTACTATCATAAACATGTGATGAAGCAACTTGCACTTGCCCAATAACATTGACCGAATTCTTCATGGTAGGCACATAAAGTACATCACCATTCTCTAGTAATACATCATAATTATTATCTTTAACTACTTTAGGAAGATCTAATACCAACCGCCCAATAGGTTGTAGTTTGGTGATATCTTGCAACATTTTTTGAACTTCTGCATATGACTGCGAAAAACTCTTATCTGACAATGATTTTGACGCCATTTCAATACGCAAATCACCCGCTAATTTAATTAAGTTTTGTTGCTCTAGTTCTTTAAGTTTAATGCGAGTAAATACAGATCCTTCTTTGTGAGCAAAAGAGGTAAAACCACCTGCTTTTTCAATAAGATCAGACAATTTTTCACCTCGTCGAATAGTGTACTTTCCAGGAAAAACAAACTCACCACGAAGCTCAACCACATGATTTTCACTCCATGAAGGTATTTGATGAATGTTTACTCTGTCTTTACTTTGTAATAATAAATTATCTTCATTATTACTCATTAATGCTTGTGCTAAATTAATTGAAACTGACTTTTTAGTAACGCCTTTATTCTTAAGCTCGCTTCGGGTTACATCTGCTCTAACTAAGTAAGCAGATTCATCTAATCCGCCCGCTGCTGCAACTAAATCATCAATTCGACCATTAACAGCTAAAGGGTAAACACCTGGAAATTTTACAGCGCCATCAATCTCAACGAGCTGAATAGGTTGGCCCGCTGCCCCTTGGCGTTTTAATTTCTGAATGATAGGTAGCAATAACCGTTGACGTGAAAAAAGTGCTAGCTCTTTTATATCAACAACTTCTTTTACTTGTCCGCCTGACATTTGCTCAATAGATTGATTAATCAATTCAGCAGCATCACTCTCTTCTTCGTCAAGTTCAGATAACTTTTCTTGATCACCATACTCTAGCCAAAACTGTTTAGTTTTGAATTTTTTCTTAGCTAATTTTTGTTCTTGTATAAATAATTCTTCTTGAGTAAACGCTAATGCATCAAGCCCAATACTATTTTCACTAAGCTTTTCTACTTGTGAAAAAATTAATACTTTATCATTTGCTTGTAACTGAATATTATCATCAGACTCAGGTGAGCTAATCGCTTTGGCTAATGAAAACTGCAACACTTCGATATTTCGAGTAATATCAATTTCGCGGATAATTAAACTATAATTTAAATCCGCGTTAGCTAATAAATGAGAATTAACTTCGGGAAGTAGATCTGTGACTCTTTGTGCTTTATGCCACTGATATTTACCTGGGCGAGTAATCGCGCCAATTAAAGTTACTGATTTTGAGAACATATCCGCAGCTTTCAACACACGTATGTTATCACCACCTTCAACTTTTCGTGCCATCTGTTTTGGGTTAGTAAAATCTAAATTAATGACACTGCGTAAATTATTTTGATTATAACGCTCAACAATGGTTGATTTAGCATAAGCACTTGGAAGTAATCCACCAGCCATAGTGGTTACATCAGAAAAATCATCCCCCTCTTTTAGTTCATAAATAGCAGGACGACGTACTTCACCGTCAATAGAAACAGTCTTCCCAACAGAGTTTATAAAAACAACGTCTCCAGATTGCAGTAAAACATCACCACTTGAATCGCCGTGTACAAGTAAGTCATATAAATCGAGTGTTTTTATTGTTTTGCCTGCACGTTTTAGCTGTATATTACGTAAACTACCAATATCACTAATACCGCCAGCAGCAAAAATAGCATGTGTTATGCTTGATAATGAACTTAAGGTATATTGACCAGGCTTATATGCGTCACCTAAAACAAATATTCGCATTGATCTTAATGACGCTATTCCAATAACAACATCAACGCCTATAATTCGTTCTTTAATTTTAGCACTGAGTAACTGCTTCGTTTCACTAAATGACAACCCTGCAACAGTGAAGGGACCGTATTGAGGAAAAACAACTTGCCCTTCTCTATTAACTTCTAGTTCTAACTCATTAACTTCTTTACCAAAAATTTGAACAGAAATTCGATCACCCGGCGCCACCATATAATCAGTGGGGATAGCAATATCCATTGTCGGAGCAAACGTTTGCGGTGCATTAGCAAAAACATCATAGCCAAACGGAGTTAATTCTTTTACTTCATCAAAATCTTCATCATCTTCAGGTTGCTCTCTTTCTATAATTTGATTTCCTTGGCTATCAAATTGAGTCCCTCGCGGATAATTTATGTTATTGGTATTTTGTTCTGGCTGTTCAGAAGTAACACTCGATATTTGCCCCTTAATTTGCGTTAAATCAATCCCCATGCTTTTGGCCAATGCCTGCTGTTGGGCTACAGGTAATTTTTGAAATTGATCAATTTGAGCTTGGCTAACTTGAGCAGTTACTTCCATAGAAACAGAGGCAATAAAAACAACTGAAACGAGAGTAAATAAAATAAATATATTTTTTTTGATAAAGGGGATCATTAGTGCAAGGAAATTCCTATTATGCGTTTATAACGCCTAAAATAACAACGTGAAAGTTTAACAGTATATATACTGTCTAACAACTTCAAAATAAAGCATTAAAAGACGATTGCTACATTATATATCCTCTTATTTAGAAATAGCTTAGGTATTTATTGAACATCTTCCATATAAAATGAAAAAAGAAATAAGCTTATATAAAATAAATTAGTAATCATATTTTAATACTCAAGAGGAAAGATTTCGCTACATAACATAAACTCACTTATACTTTGTGAGTAACTGAAACTTGCCTTTGAACTAAAGCACAGGTATAAAAGCACACTGTATACATTTTATTTACTATTTATTTACCTTTACGTAAATTATTGCTGAAGTGTTTACTAACGCAAATATCTATACTTAATATAATAATGAAAATTAGGAAAATTTTATGACTCAACCTAATACAGGAACTCTTTTTGGTCACCCTAAAGGGCTTTTTCTATTGTTTGGTACTGAAATGTGGGAACGTTTCGGTTACTACGGCATGCGTGCCCTTTTAGTGCTTTATTTAGTAGCCAGTGTTCAAGATGGAGGATTTGGCTGGACTCCTGCAGAAGCTTTAAGCTTATACGGTACGTTTACTATGGCTGTCTATTTAACCCCTGTTTTAGGTGGCTGGCTCGCAGATAATTTTATTGGTCAACGCAAAGCAATTATTTTTGGCGGGTTAATTTTCTCCTTGGGTTATTTTACTTTAGGTATTCCTAAATCAATGATTGTCGGCATGGAGGAAACCGTATTCTATATTGGCTTAACCTTAATAATTATTGGTAACGGTTTATTTAAAGCCAATGTTTCAAGTTTAGTGGGTGATCTATATGAAGAAGGCGATCACCGTCGTGATGGTGCATTCACTATTTTTTATATGGGTATTAATTTAGGTGCATTTCTAGCACCAATTACTGTCGGTGTTTTAGGGGAACAAGTTAACTGGCATTATGGCTTCATTTTAGCTGGTTGCGGTATGATTATTGGTTTAATCTTACAGCTTACTTTAGCAAATAAATATTTGGGTGATATTGGTATTCAGCCTTCAGCTAAACGAAGTAAAGGAACACAACAAGCACACGCACCGCTTACTTCTAAAGATATTGATAGAATGAAAGTAATACTTATTATGAGTATGTTTTCTGTTATTTTCTGGGCAGGATTTGAACAAGCGGGTGGCTTATTTACCATCTATGCATCTGATTTTACTGACCGTACTATGTTTGGTTTTGAGATTGCGGCCTCTTCTTTTCAGTCGTTAAATGCCATGTTCATTATATTACTTGCTCCTGTAGTTGCTTCTGTATGGGTAAAAATGGGCTCTAAAGAACCAACATCACCTAAAAAGTTTGCTTTAGCTATGTTATTTCTTGCTTTAGGTTTTTTTGTAATGTTTTGGGCAACAATGGTTCAAGGTGGAGATGTTACTGTTAAAGTAAGTATGCTGTTTTTAGTATTTGCTTACCTTTTCCATACATTGGGTGAGTTATGTTTATCGCCTATCGGCTTGTCTATGGTGACTAAATTAGCACCACTTAAATTTACATCTGTGTTAATGGGAATTTGGTTCTTATTTACTGCACTTTCAAATAAATTAGCGGGTTTTATTGGTTCATTTGTTGGTGAAGGACAAGAGATGGTAGATAATGCTGCTAATATTTTTATGGGCGTTGGTGCAGCCGCTTTAATTACAGGCGTCATTATTTTCTTATCAGCAGGCAAACTAGTCGCATGGATGCACGGTGCTGAAGGTAGCCATGCAGCCAATATTGAAGAAAGATTAGAAGAAGAAATTGGTGTTACTGGTGCACATGAAGGGATTTCTGAAACTCATAATTAATACATATAAGAGTGCTGTAAAATACAACAGCACTCTTTCTTTATTTTAAATAGCTTTTTAAAACAGAAATAACCTGCTCAACCTCTTCTTTTCTTTCTTCTTTGGTCAAATCTTCACCTCCTAAATGCTCTCTCAAATGCCCTTCTAATACTTCTTTCATTAATCCATTTACAGCCCCCTTAATTGCTGCTACTTGCTGTAAGACAGCCATACAATCAGGTTCTCCCTCTAAGGCTGACTCTATGGCAACTGACTGACCTTTAATTCGCCTAATACGACTAAGGAGTTTTGCTTTACTTGCAATGATATGCGACATATTTATCACCTTGATGAAACATAGGGTACTGGGGTATAGTATATTACAGTAAATAAGCAGATACCACTTAATCCCCAAACCACCTTAAAATACTTGAATATTTAATAATATTAATACAGTTTAGGAGATGCAATGAAAAATAATAACAGTATTCAATGGGAGCATTCTCATGATTTTGGTATTGATAGTAAACACCATGAAAACAAAGTAAAAATAGTTTTTTGGTTAACAACAGTCATCATGGTACTTGAAATTAGTGCGGGTACTTGGTCTGGTTCAATGGCGCTTCTTGCTGACGGATGGCATATGGGAACCCATTCAGCAGCATTTCTCATTACTATTTTTGCTTATTCATATGCTAAAAAGCATGCAAACAATAAGGATTTTAGTTTTGGTACTGGTAAAGTCAATTCGTTAGGTGGTTTTGCTAGTGCAATTGCATTAGCAATCGTCGCATTGATGATGATTATTGAATCTGGCCAACGATTATTAGAACCACAGGCTATTCATTTTAACGAAGCTATCGTTGTTGCTATCATCGGCTTGATTGTAAATTTTGCATCAGTTTTTATTCTACACGACGACCATCATCATGAAGAGCATGCCCATGAGCATCATGACCATGGACATCACGATCATAATATGAAAGCAGCATATTTTCATGTGTTAGCTGACACCCTCACCTCACTCCTTGCCATTGTAGCACTATTATTAGGTAAGTATTATGGACTAACTTGGATGGATCCTCTCATGGGTATTGTAGGTGCTATAGTAATTTCTAAATGGTCTTATGGACTTATCAAAGAATCAAGTGACATATTGTTAGATAAATCAGTAAAACAATCAACATTACATAAAATATCTAAAGCCTTAAATGAAAAAAATACTGTGATAAATGATCTCCACATTTGGAAAATAGCAGCAGCACATCAAGCCGCTATTCTCAAGGTAACATCAAATGAACCTCTAAAAGCAAAAGAATATAAACATATATTAAAAAATTTATTACCCAACCTCTCGCACATATCAATTGAAATAGAACATACTAAAAATAAGTTACAAGAAAGCTGATACTCATGGAACAACTCAGTTGTTGTGATAATTAAATCAACAAAACGGTGTTATGCAGGAAAGCCACTCGTCGATGAATACAGATTAATATACAATGAAATCACGTTTAAGTTTAGAATTAAAAGCCCTAAACTTAAGCGTAAAAAATCCAAGAGCAAAAGCTACTGCTCTCCATTAAATAGTTGACATAGTTCAAAACGAAACAGGCCAATTATATGAACTCAAGAGCAGCCCTAAGAAACCTGATCAGATCACGACGGCAAACACTTTCTATAGAAGAGCAACAACAGGCAAGCAAACATCTTGCTCAACATTTGTCTACTCACCCTAAAATAAAATCAGCACAAACTATTGCACTTTATTTAGCTAATGATGGTGAACTTAACCTCATGCCTTTTATTGAATGGTGTTGGCAACAAAACAAACGTGTTTATTTACCTGTTTTACACCCCTTTTGCTCTGGCCATTTACTATTTCTTTTATTTGAAAGAAACACAAATATGGTCAAGAACATTTATGGAATTGATGAACCTACCCTAGATGTAACCAAAGTATGTCCTTTAGCGCAGCTTGATGTGTTATGTACTCCCTTAGTTGCTTTTGATTCAGCTGGCGCTAGATTAGGTATGGGCGGCGGATTTTATGATAGAACGTTAGCAAATTGGCAACAGCATCCTATTTATCCACTTGGTATTGCACATGATTGCCAACAAGTAGACAAAATTCCAGTTGAACATTGGGATATTCCATTGCCTGAAATAACCACTCCATCAAAACGATATATGTTTCATGTAACTTAACACTTATGAAGTTCAGGATAAGTAGCAAGCAGATTTGAAAAAATCAAAATGTTTTTTTCATGTAAAAAACTATGCACTCGTCAATATTCACTTCCTCCGATAACTCGTTACTTATCTCTATGCACAGTGCTATAATCTACGCCATTCTGATACTGGTAACTTATCTCTTCTACAAGGCATAATAATGACTCAAGATGAAATGAAAAAAGCTGCGGCAATAAAAGCCTTAGAATTTATTAAAAATGACACCATTGTGGGTGTTGGTACAGGCTCAACAGTAAATTACTTTATTGATGCTTTAGCAACAATTAAGCATAATATTGTTGGTGCCGTGTCAAGTTCTGATGAATCTAGCAAACGCCTCAAAGCACATGGTATTGAAGTATTTGATCTTAACAATGTTGATGTATTAGACATTTATGTGGATGGTGCTGATGAA
The DNA here is from genome assembly GCF_053543955.1 of Colwellia sp. E150_009. Classification (NCBI taxonomy): domain Bacteria; kingdom Pseudomonadati; phylum Pseudomonadota; class Gammaproteobacteria; order Alteromonadales; family Colwelliaceae; genus Colwellia; species Colwellia sp. E150_009. The sequence continues at coordinate 33,759 of NZ_JBHFOM010000038.1, read as the reverse complement.
ATTACCAAACACATGAGCATGATCAAGGGCGGTGGAGCTGCTCTTACCCGCGAAAAAATCGTTGCAGCAGTGGCTAAACAGTTTATTTGTATCGCAGATGATTCGAAACAAGTAGAAATACTCGGTAGTTTCCCTCTGCCCGTTGAAGTAATCCCTATGGCCCGAAGCTACGTTGCAAGAGAGTTAGTTAAACTTGGTGGTGACCCTGAATATCGACAAGGCGTTATCACCGATAACGGTAACGTTATTCTGGATGTACATAACTTATCTATAATTAATCCTAAAAAGCTAGAAGCCGATATTAACGCTATTGTTGGTGTAGTAACTAATGGCTTATTTGCTAATAGAGGCGCCGATATACTGATACTTGCTGGTGACAACGGCGTAAACGTTATCCAATAAAAATTTTATTAATAAATACATAACCATGTAAAAAAGCAAATATTTAGTCTTTTAAGCTAAATATTTGCTTTAGAGTTTATACACTATATGGTATCTTTATCTCAATTATAGATATCTAGCCATCTAAACGTTTCTATTTAGCTGACTTTTATTTAACTTAAATTTTTATTAACAATATAATACCAACTTAAATAAGCGAAGCCATTCACATGACAACAAACAAAAATTCATTAGCAAAAAACAAGATCAAAATTCTTTTACTTGAAGGGGTCCATCAAAGTGCGCTTGATGAACTAGAAGCAAAAGGTTATACAAATATTGAGTATATTAAAACATCACTTTCTAACGATGATTTGATTGAAAAAATAGCTGATGTACACTTTATCGGTCTTCGCTCGCGCACTCAATTAACAGAAGAAGTATTAAGCCATGCTAAAAAATTAGTTGCCATTGGTTGTTTTTGTATTGGCACAAACCAAGTTGATATCAAAGCAGCTCAAAAACTTGGTATTCCTGTATTTAATGCCCCATTTTCTAATACACGTTCTGTTGCTGAATTAGTATTAGGCGAAACACTATTGTTGTTACGTGGTATTCCAGAAAAAAGTGCAAAAGCACATCGCGGTGTATGGTTAAAATCAGCGGCAGGTTCATTTGAAGCCCGAGGTAAAACCTTAGGTATTATTGGTTACGGACACATTGGTACTCAACTTGGCATTTTAGCAGAAACGTTGGGTATGCGTGTTCGCTTTTATGATATAGAAACAAAACTACCTTTAGGTAATGCTAGCCAAGCCCCTTCTTTAGATGCGCTGCTAGCTGAATCTGATGTGGTTAGTTTACATGTCCCTGAAACACCACAAACAAAAGATATGTTTGGTGCTGAACAATTTGCAGCAATGAAAACAGGTGCTATTTTTATTAATGCTTCTCGAGGCACTGTTGTCGATATTGATGACCTTGCACAAGCCTTGTCAGATAAGAAAGTAGCAGGTGCGGCAATTGATGTATTCCCTGTTGAGCCTAAAGGCAATCAGGAAGAGTTTGTCTCTCCATTACGTGAGTTTGATAATGTTATTTTGACTCCACACATTGGCGGTAGTACAAAAGAAGCACAAGAAAATATTGGTTTAGAAGTAGCAAGTAAATTGGCTAAATACTCAGATAATGGTTCAAGTTTATCTGCTGTTAATTTCCCAGAAGTTTCGTTACCTGAGCATAGATTACCAGGAGAAACGGGAACTAGCCGATTATTACATATTCACCGTAATCAACCTGGTGTGCTCACCAGCATCAACCAAGCTTTTGCAAAAAATAATATCAATATTGCAGCACAATATTTACAAACTGATTCACAAATTGGTTATGTAGTTATTGATATTGAATCTTCTGATAGTGCTCAAGCATTAAAAGCATTAAAAGCGATAGATGGAACAATTAAAGCGAGAGTATTGCATTAATTTCTTTTGACTCATATAAAAGCGAGTGACGAAATCAATTAGCGAATAGTTAACTGTTCTCGAAACTCGTTTTCATTTCTATACACTTTTCTATTTAATTACATAATACTATATAAAGTATTATTCCACATCGGGCTGATTTTCAGGTAAAGCAAGTTGAAAAGCTTCAAGTTTATTACAGTTATCAACAACGCGATTAATATAGGGATAACAACTCATATCTACATTGAAGCGCTTTGCATTGTAAACCTGCGCAACTAAGCATATATCTGCAACCGTTATTTGATCTTTAAAACAATAACACCCAGCGGTTCGCACTAATTGTTTTTCAATGGCATTAAAACCTATTTGCATCCAATGATTTATCCAGTGGGTTTTTGCTTCATTCGTTATTTTTAACTCTGCCGCAAGATATTGTTGAACACGCAAATTATTTAAAGGATGAATTTCACAGGCAATATCTAGTGACAATGCCTGAACTTTCGCCTTTGCTTTACTACAATCGGGATATAATGATAACCCCTGCTGGCTTGATTCTAAATAATCGATTATCGCTAAAGATTGATGTAGAGAAAAATCACCATCAACCAAGGTAGGCACTAATTGATTCGGGTTGACGGTCGCATAATTATTATTATGTTGTTCCCCACCATTCCTCACTAAATGTACAGGAATAGACTCAAATACAATGCCTTTTAAGTGTAATGCTATTCGTACCCGATAAGCAGCAGTTGATCGCCAATATCCATAAAGTTTCATAGTATTCTCCACGCTTTACAATGGATCTTTTAAGCCTTGTATTCAACAACTTTTTGGTCAATAGCCCCAAAGATGCTATTACCATTATCGTCAAACATTTCAATGCGAACATGATCACCAAATTTCATGAACTCAGTGCTAGGTTTACCCTCTGCTATCGTTTCTAGCATGCGTTTTTCTGCTAAACAGCTTGAACCAGCTGAACGGTCATAATTTGAAATAGTACCAGATCCAACAATACAACCCGCTGATAATGGGCGTGTTTTTGCTGCATGTGCAACAATAGTTGGAAAGTCAAACGTCATATCGACACCACAACTTGGTTGGCCAAATAACGTATGGTTAAAATGTGTAGTGAGCGGTAAGTGCAATTTAGCGCCATCCCAAGCAGTACCTAATTCATCAGGTGTGATAGCAACTGGAGAAAAAGCACTTGATGGCTTAGCGCTAAAAAAGCCAAATCCTTTTGCTAATTCTCCAGGTATTAAATTACGTAAAGAAACATCATTAACTAACATCAGTAATTTAATATGTTCCACCGCTTGTTCAGCTGAAACCCCCATCGGTACGTCATCAGTCACTACGGCAACTTCTGACTCAAAATCAATACCATAACTTTCACAAGCGACATAAATATCATCACGAGGACCAATAAATGCATCAGACCCACCTTGGTACATTAAAGGATCTGTCCAAAATGTTTCTGGCATTTCTGCATTTCGAGCTTTGCGCACTAGTTCAACATGGTTTACATAGGCACTACCATCTGCCCATTGATAAGCTCTAGGCAAAGGTGATTCGCAAGCTGCTTGGTCAAAATCGATAGCATTAGGCATTTCACCATTATTTAATGCCTGATAGATACACGCCAATTGAGGTGATGTTTCAGGCCAGTTATCCAATGCGCTTTGTAAAGTAGGCGCTATGTCAGCCACAGTAACCGCTTTATCAAGATTTCGACTAACAACCACTAATTGTCCGTCACGGGTGTTATTTTTAAGGGTAGCTAATTTCATGTAAAACCTTCTCGTAAAAACAAGACTAATATAGAAAGCTAATTCTACGAGTATTTATCTAAAAGCGACAAGCAAATACAAAATAGAGCCAAGTAAATGATGGCAAAAATTCTTTACATGTTTTTTTCCACTTTAAGCGATACAAAAAAGTTTACATTAAACTAAACCGCCATGAATTCCTTGGAGGAAATAATTTCACTTTACCTGATCATCAGTAGATGTGAGCCTGCCTAACAATGAATATTCCGTATAGTCAAAACTAAATTAGGCAGAATTAAATTGTATTTTCAAAGAATAGTTAAACCTGATCCCAATATTTATGACTCTAATATTTACTATATTTTAACGGTTTTCTTATTTATATCATATTCACGTAGCTTGTTAGCAATAGCGGTATGGCTCAAGCCCAACTTTTTAGCTAACTGTCTTGTACTTGGATATGCGGGGTAAAGTTTACGTAACAAATCTGCTTCAAAGTTTTTCACTGCGGCATCAAGAGTGCCTTCAAACTCTTGTTCTAAGTAACCATGTTCACGTGTATAAGCAGGTAGCTGTAAATGACTCACCTCAATTTCTTCACCTTCAAGTAAAGAAGTAGCTCTGGTTAACACATTTTCTAACTGCCTAACATTACCAGGCCACGGATAATGTTCAATAAAATCACGGCATTCATCTGTTAGTTTTAAATTAACTCGTCCAATTTGTTGCCCTGCATGCGAAATAAAAAACTCTGTTAGCGGCAAAATATCACTACGGCGTTCTCTTAAAGGCGGAATATTCAAGCCAAAAACATTTAATCGATAATACAGGTCTTCTCTAAACTCGCCTATGGAGACTAAATGAAGTAAATCTTTATTTGTTGAGCTAATAATACGAACATTGACGGTCACTTCTTGTTCTGAATTCACTCGTCTAAAGCTTCCGTTTTGAATAACTCGTAATAATTTACTCTGCAGTTTAGTTGACATTTCTCCTACTTCATCAAGAAAAACACTACCGCCATCAGCAAGTTCAAAAATACCACGTTTGCTTTTTTCTTGATCTTTTTCACCGACACCAAACAATTCAGATTCGGCTACATCATCTGGTAAAGCCGCACAATTGAGTGTCATAAAAGGCTGTTCAGCACGTTCACTAGCGGCATGGCAGGCTCTTGCTAATAACTCTTTACCTGTACCTGTTTCACCAATAATTAAAATAGAGGAATCAAGTTGAGACATCCGTTTAGCTTCTCTAATCACTTTTCTCATACTTGTACTACTTGCCTGAATACCTGAGAAAGTGTTTTCATTAGGCTGCTTGAATGCATTAATCTGTTGCCCTAAACGAGCCTCAGATTTTAGAATTAACACGGCACCAGCTAATATTTTATTTTTATTATCCGTGCTGCTTTCATTAGCAACATGAATCGGCATAATATCAGCGACAAAATCTTCATTTTGAAACTTTAAGCGGCGGGTTTGTGCTAAAACATCATTACCATCTAACCAGCGAGTAAAATTAAAACCTTTTAACCAATTACTAATGGGTTGTCCTTTAATTTCTTCATCGCTACTTTTCATAATACTGGCAGCAATATTGTTTACAATACGAATATTACCTTTGGAATCAAGTGAAATAAAAGGGTCAGGAAAAGTTTTAATTAACGTAATAAGTTCATTTTGTTCACGCTCTGATGGCATATAAGGAGCTGTTCTTACATCACCTACCCCTTCTAACAAACGTAATTGAGGCATAAAAGTTTGTAAATCTGAAAAATCGAGGTCGGGGATATTAATAAATATTCTTCCCTGCTCTTTTAACTCAATTCCGCGAACATTGATCTCATGTTCAACAAAGATACCTAAAACTTTTTGTCCCATACCAACACGGTCATGACACGTAATTTCCAAACGCATGTAAACAACCCTTTAAAAGATCAAAGAAAACATTGTAAACTAATTTTTACAATAAAAAAGCCTTAATAAGCGATATTATTAAGGCTTTTTATAATATCACTGTAAAAAGCGTAAACGAGTTAGCACAGTTATGGCTAATACATCACATTAGTTGATCTGTTTTTGCTGCGCATATAAAGTCATTTTTATGTAAACCGCCAATAGCATGTGTCCACCATGTAACAGTTACTTTACCCCATTCAAGCAAAATGGAAGGGTGGTGAAATTCAGCTTCTGCAAGCTCGCTTACTTTATTAGCAAATGCCCATGCTAGTTTATAATTTTTAAATGTGTATTCACGCTCTAGCATCATTACGTTATTACGTACTTCTGGTACCCAATCAGGAATTTGTCTTATAAGTTGTTTCAATTCATCACCACTTATTTTGGGTGCATCCACATGACATGCTTCACATTGTTGTGTTGATAATTCTTTATTCATTTGTATTCCTTAATTAGGGTTAACTTACGCAATCTTTTTAGGTGGAAATCTAGCATCAAATAAACCAAGTCTTCTAGCTTCTTCAACTAGTGCCATAATGTCTTCTACAGTGAGTTCTCTTATACTGTCTAAATCACTCACTTTATTCAGCATGAAGTAAACAGGTTGCATAATATCAATGCGATACGGCGTTCTGAGCACATCAATAACATTGGCTTTATTTAAAGGTTTTCGCTCAACACTATTATCGGTTAATGCATATTCAGTCTCACTGGGAGAAGATAATATGCCACCACCATAAATTCTCAGCCCTTGGGGTGTATCAAGTAAGCCAAATTCAATAGTAAACCAATATAAGCGAGCTAAAAATACCCGTTGTTCTTTGGTTGCATTCAACCCCATTTTTCCATAGGCTTGGGTGTAATTAGCAAATGAAGGATTGGTTAATAGTGGGCAGTGACCAAATATTTCATGAAATATATCAGGCTCTTGTAAATAATCTAATTCTTCTTGGCTACGAATAAAAGTTGCTACAGGAAATTTTTTTTCTGACAACAATTTAAAAAACTCACCAAAGCCAATAAGGGCGGGAACAGGATAACACTGCCAACCTGTTGTCGCTTGCAATACTTTGGAGACATCGCCAAGCTGTGGAATGCGGTCAGTAGGTAATTGTAACCGTTCTAATCCATCAAAATATTCATCACAAGCTTTGTTGTGTATATGTGAAAGCTGACGAGATATCAGCGTATTCCATGTTTTATTTTCTTGTTCAGACCAATGAATTATACCATTTTCATCTGCATGCTTGGAAACATACTTGGTGCCTTTTGACATAACTACAACCTATTATATAAAGTTCGGGAATCCCCTTTAGCTATCTTTATATTAAGATCATAAGTTAATGAAAAGGAAGTCATGCTTATAGGATAAAAAACAGCCTACTGTGAATTCTGTAAAATAATAGTTACAAGACAAGTGCACGTCTTTAATGACGCAGGATTTCAATTTTGCTGCGTTTATTCAAAAAACAACGCTATTTTAGCTTGTTCTACTAATGAGGTTTTTAATTGTTTTCAGCATCTCTTTGCGAACATGACCAAGCTTGGGTTTATCCTCAAACGGAATAGGTCGGCATAATTGCATAGTTTTAACGCCTAAACGTGCAGTTAACATACCAGCACCTAAACCTTGTGCTAAGCGTCCAGAAAGCTTTCCAAGTAAATCTGCGCCAATCATATCTGCTCCGAAATCAGCAATCAATTCACTGGCTCCTGCATAAACCATATTAACAAAAACTTGTTTGATTAACTTAATACGACTCCAATAACCTAACTTTAATCCGTACAAACCCGCCACTTTATTTATCATTCGTAAATTACGCCATAATATGATGAGCATATCGATGATAGCAACGGGGCTTAGAGAAACCAGTACAACAGCCTCAGTTGAAAATTTGGCTATTTCAGCCATGGCTTTCTCGTCAACTTTTGAGAGTACTATACGTGAATAAAGCTGAAGTAATTCTTGATTAGAATATGAGCTATTTAACGCGTCTTGCCAAGCTTGTGCTTGCTCACTTTCTTTTTCAAAACTAAGATCACAAGGTAAGTTATCAGTGATTTTTTGACAAAAACATTCTACATTTAGCTCCTTGTTACCATTAATTGCAGAAGTGTCATTATTAAATAACACTTCACTTGTTTGTTGCTTTAATTTTTCTCTACGCTTAAATTGTCTTAATGTTGACCATTCACTTAATAAACTTGAAGAAGCTAGTATAGTTAAACAAGCTAAAATAATGGCATAAATCGTGGTGATAATGGGTGACTGAGTAAAACCAGTAACAAAAAAGTCAAACATTTCAACGCCAATAAGAACAGCGAATAACGCCAACACAATACGCCATAACCATCGTGGGCTGCGTTTTTTAATGTCAACTACGCTATCTGCTTGTATTTGCTCTTGCAGCACAGAAGGTAATTCTGTTTGCTCATCAATGGGTAGATAATCATTATTATCAAAAATGACCTGCTTACCCTCTTTGCTTACCTCAAACACTTGTGTAGGCTGCTCGTCTGGTAATTCATTTTCTGCAAATAGCACTTGTTGTTTGTGCTCTTTTTTATCAATTTTATGTTTGTTTGAGGTCATATTCTTTGAAGTAATTTCCTTTGAACTGGTTATTGTCGTTTCAATTTTTGGTTTATATCATTTTATCTGCCAACAAAAATTGTAATACTTGATCCATGCGAATATGAGGTAAAGCTTCATGCTTTGTCATACCACTCATAGGGGAAAAATTAATAAAGTTAAACGCGCTTTCTTGCCAAAATTCTTTTTTGGGCAATTTCTCTGGTACAGATCCAGGAAATAAAGTGATTTTCTCTACAACCTCTTTGTCTAAGGTGCTTTTTAATCTGTGCCCTTGAATAACAGACACTTGTTGACCGTTATGAAAACTCTTTCCAGAGGTAGTGCTTTTTACTGACGCTATCGCGAGAGTTTTCATTTCGATGGCTTCAAAGTTAATCTTATGCTTACTTTGATAAATTAACTGATTCAATAAAGAAACCATGGGGGCATGTTGTTCTGCCGTTACATGATCAGCCTTGGTTGCAGCAAAAAGTAACTTATCTATTTTGGGTGAAAATAATCGTGAGAACAAACCTGATTTACCATAACTGTAGCTCTCTAAAATCATATCTATTGCTAATTGTAAATCATCAAAACTCTCAGGACCGCTGTTATCAGAACAAGCATTGAGGGGAGTTAAACAATCAGCTAAAACAATTTGTCTATCAAAACGCATAAAATGTTGATGATAGAACTTTTTCACCACTTCTTCTTTATATTCAATAAAGCGAGCTCTCAACATGCCAATAAAACTATCATCATTTGCATTTTGATATTCATTACCATCAATATTTGTTAAGTTAGGAAAAGGAAAAAATTCTAAAATAGGTGCGCCAGCTAATTCAGCAGGTAATATAAAACGACCGGGCTGGATAACACTAAGTCCTAATTGATAACGAAAGGTATGTAATAACTCTGTATATTCCAGAGCTAATTGTGCTAATAATTCTTCATCTGCCACAGCAAAAGGATCTAAATTAGCCACTTTGTCTAAAAAACATTGAGCATACTTACTACGTGGTGATGTAGTTAATAATGCTTGTGTTTGCTCAGACCATTGTTCATAGGTTTGTTTAAGCATGGGCAAGTCAAGTAGCCATTCTCCTGGATAATCAGTAATATCAAGCGTTAATGTTGCCATATCCGCAGTATACTTTAACAAGGACTTTTGCGGCTGGTAACGAATAGCAAGGCGTAATTCACTTATACCGTGTGTAGGCTCTGGCCATGATGGCGGCTCATTGGTTAATGACGTTATCGCTTTGTCATAATCGAAACGGGGAATTGATAAATTTTTCTGAGGCACCCTTTTTGCTGCAATAAAATGACCATTGTGAACGGGATCAAAAAAGCTTAACTTACTACCATTACCTTCAGTTATTAATTGATTCACTAAGGAGGTGATAAAAGCAGTTTTTCCACTTCGACTTAGGCCAGTAACCGCTAAGTTGATATGCTGATCAAGCGTACGATTGAGTATTTCACTGGCTTTATTTTTTAATTTATCTAATCGCTTGATAAAGCTACTCCCTAAAAGTTATTCTTTTATTGTAAAATATGTCTGTAGATAAAACAGTTTTTAATTTTGGCCTAATATTAAGTACAACTATTAGCTACAACGGATATCATCTTCAGATAAAATATGCATTAACGGTTGTAGCTCTCTTTCATAATTTTTCCAACGGTTAACTGAACCACTATTAAATCCTTGCCTAACCTGCCCTGAACTAGCCGTTTTAACAACTCTTTTGCTGTTTTGGAATGCTAAACAACTATCTTGCCATGGAAGGTCTAAAAATGTTAACAGGGCTAAGATGTTTTTTTTAGGTGATTGAACTAAACTCTCGTAGCTCATAGATAATATATTTTCCGAATCAATCGCTTTCCAATGTTCCATCATTTTTACATATTCTTTGTAATATGCCCCTAGTTCACTAAGATTATAACTATACTCCTGCCCACCCGTGAAAAATTGTTTGTAACAACTTAAACAAGAGTCTAAAGGGTGCTTATATATATGAATAAATTTTGCTTTTGGAAAAATTAACATTAAAAAACCAACAAGGGCAAAATTAAAGGGGAGTTTGTCGGTAAAATATAACGTTTTATTTATTAAGCTGGCATGCTTGTTAATGTAGATATTTCTTAAATTTTCTATCATGTCTGGTTCTAAAATATCAATACTTTTTTGCCAACTCACTTTTGTCATCTTAGGCAGTTCTTCAAACAATAATTGTAACGATGTTTCTAACTCACCACCACCAGAAATACTGCTATGACAATCTAAAATCTGCTCTACTAAACTTGTGCCCGAGCGAGGCATACCTATGATAAAAACAGGAGAAATATTATCATTTTGTAAAGTCAAGCGGTTGGATAGTAATTTATGGTTAAATACAGTTTTTAAATCATGAAATAACGAAAACGTTTTATTTTCTTGATAGTTAATTTGCTTTCTTTTTAAATCATTTCCTTGTTTTAAGTAATGAAAAGCCTGTGTAAAATCATTCTTTTCTTCTAAGACTTTCGCTATAGCAAAAGACAAGTATATTTTTGATTTATCTTTTAACTCACTAAAATCGAAAGCTTTCATTTTTTCCAGATCTAACGAGGTTAGATTATTAAAACCAAGGTTAGCTAAACTCCAATACGCTTCAGTAAATGATGGGGCTAACTGTAAAGATTGACGGTAGCAAGTAATCGCATCATCTATATTGCCATTATACTCATTCAGCTCTCCCATTAGCATAACAGCAACGGCATAATCTGGTTTTAATTCAATAGCCTGCTTACAATAACTTAATGATGAGCCTAAGCGCCCAACATCTTTCAACGTTAGTGCTAAGTTATAATATACTTTATAATTTTTAGGATTAAGCGCTATGGACTCTTTATAACTTAATATAGCTAATTCAATTTGCTTGTTACTTTTATACACATTCCCTAATGAAAAATGCGCCATAGCATTGCTTGTTTGAGCATTAATTCCTTTACGCAAATACTCTATTGCTAAAATATTACGTTGCAGTTTATGATATACATTACCCAAGTTCATTAATGCAAGAGGATTATCAGTTTCAATTGCTAATACCTTTTCAAAACAATTCACTGCTGCATCATATTTTTCCATGTCTTGATATAAGCAACCTAAATCATTTAAAGCATTGATGTTTTTTGAATTAACTACAAGTGATTTTTTAAAATATTTGATTGCAGCCAAGTAATCATTATTTGATTTAAGTATACAAGCATATAGATGATTTACTGCCGCATGCTCAGGAAAAGCTTGTAACATAGGTTGTATTTCTTTTAAGGCTTTATCTAGTTGATTAGCCGTATAAAGTTTAACAATACGATCCATTAGTATTTTCGGATTAAAGTTCATCAAACACATCCATTTATCATTTCTTTTTATTAGCTGTAAAGCTTATTGAGGGGTCACGTCGAACGCAATGGTCACTCTTTGCTGATTTTTAGTAAGCGGAACCGTACCATGCCACATGTATGAAGGAAATAAAATAACATCTCCCTCGGTTGGCTTAATATAATAATCTGCTTCTTGTTTTAACCAACGGCTCAACTCTGCCTGCCCTACCTTTAACCATCCTTCCCCATCAGCATTCACGGCATCGGGTACAACAACATAATAAGGCCCACTTACCCAGCCTTTATGATGATAATGATTCTTATGAAAACCTTTACCTTTCATATCGATAGACCATGCTCCAGAATAAAAATAATGATTATTTACATGGGCTAGTAAAGGATGACCTTCCATTTTATTTAATGTTTTTACATGTTCATCAATAACTGACGTTAATGAATGTTCAAATTCTTTAATGAATGGTGATGCATTAGCAAATAAATGATTGGGTGTCTGTCGACCATTTCTCACTGATTGCTCTATTGGATAACGCTTATTTTTATGATATTTTTCTAATTCATCGAGAAGCTCCGCATTATATTCTTGTACATTTTTATAACGTTTAGGTGGTGGAACCGAGTATATTTTTACAAAATCATCATAGTTATAAAGCTTATGATATTCTTCTTTATTACCACTAAAACGTAGTGTGCTTGCATACAATGCCCAACAACCTTGATGCCAAGGGGAGTTTTCTGTCATTTTTTTAGCATACATCAAGGCGTTGTCATATTGCTTTAAACACAGGTAAGTTATCACCAATTCATAAATTAAATCGGTATGTTCTGGAAAACGTTGTTTTCCTTCAGATAAAACGTGAAGTGATTGTTCAAAATCCCCTAATTCTCTAAGTATATGACCCTTTATCAAGTAGGCATTTTCAATTTTAATATTTAATTTAAAACCATATTCAATCACTTCTAGAGCTTGTGCCAATAAATCTTCTTTGATCAGTTTTTTACAAAATGAGTAAAGTATATCCACATTAGTTATACTTTTATAATATTTTTCATAGTAAGTGAAATACCCTAGTCTTTCTTGATTCCAAAGTAGATAAAAATAACATTCATGTAACTCAAAATCATTGGGGTGTTCATTTAAAAGTCGACTTAATAGCGCTTTAGATTCTTCAAATAAACCGAAAGAAGCTGATGAAAGCGCATAAGATTTTAAAAGATCAAAATCTTCAGGAAATAATGCGAGTAGTTCTTTGAAAGCGTTAACGGATAGGGTCACGTCATTCAGTTCTTTATATAACAAAGCAAGTTTATGCCTCACTTGCTTATTCGCCTGATTACGTTTAATAAATGTTAAACAAGTGTTGATTGCCTCATTGGTTTTATGCAGTTTATGCTGACAATCGGCTAAACCAACGGTAGTCGATTGATGTTGAGGGTTAAGCAATGAGGCCTGTTGGTAATATTTAAATGCATACTCAAACTCTTTTTTTAACGATAATAATCGAGCAAAGTTATAATTAGCATCAAAATATTTACCGTTAATTTGTAATGCTTTTTCTAATAATGGCTGTGCTCGTGCATACTTTTTTATTGCAATAAAAAAGTTGGCATAGCCACATAAATATGCACAATTATTGGGCTCTTTATCTAATAATAGCTGAAAATAATGCTCGGCTCTTTCATTGTTTCCAATGAACCTCTCAGACATAGCAAGTATATAAATAAGTTGCCCATTATACGGAATTTGATTCAATAACAGAGGAAGTTTATTTACTACATCTTGGTAACGTTGACTTGAATATAAATTTATACATTGATTAATATCTTTGACAATTTTTTGCATGTCAACTTTCCTCAAAAATCAATAACATACTATCATAGTAAGAACTTTTGTTGAGTATAACAAATGCCTACAGATGAGCAACTGCAATGCAGTGAGTTTTATCTACCTTACTTTGTCTACACGTTTGTCAAATTCACCAGACAAAAAAACCAGCCCAAAGGCTGGTTTTTTTAAGTTTAAGTCAAATTAGAATTTAACTGCTACTTTAGCATACATGAAACGACCAGCTGTATCATACGATGCAGGGATCGTATTTGAATCTTGGTTGTTAGTTGTATAAGGAGCATCTATATCAGTTGCATTACGTGCACCTAATGTAAATGTGTAGTTTTCTAAATAATAGCTACCTTGAATGTCATGATACCATACAGAATCCGCAACATTATCTAAATTACCATCATCTGCTGCTAAATCATCTGTAGCTGATTGGTAATGTGATACCCAATTAACTGACCAGTCATCTGTAGAATAGCCAACAGTCAAATTAGCACGGATGCGAGAAAATGTTGCATAGTTATTTTCCCATTGATCTTCACCAAATTTACCCGCTAAGCTAACTTCTGGTGAACCTGGTAAAGGAGTGTACGTATATTCATTTAAATAAGTACCATTTAAAGCTACACGTAAAGTACCACCAGTAACATCAAAGCTTTGTGCCATATCAAAGTCAAAACCTGAAGTATTGAATTGACCTAAGTTGGCGTTGGTTAATAACACACCAGAAATAGAACCTAATACAGAACGGTTTGGAGCTGTTGAATGAGGTGTATCTTCAGTGATTGCAGCACCTTTCATGAATTCACATAAAGGATCTGAGAAATTAGCACTTTCATAACACGCTGTAATTACGTTATTAGTACCCGCAGTACCAACACCATTCGTAATTTCAATATCAAAGTAATCTAAGCTCGTAGTGAAGCCTGAATCATGAGTATATACAAAACCTGCAGTAAAACTATCTGACTCTTCTGGAGAAAGATCTGGATTACCGCCAGTGATTGAAGTTGATTGATCTGAAGACAAATTAAAGTCTTCAGGTAAACCATCTGCAGCACAGTTAGCACGTATATTAGCATTATCGCTATTGCCCCAATCAATACATGGTTCATTATAAGCTAAATTGGTTTCTTGTTGAGGTGCATATAATTCAGTAATACTTGGAGCACGGAAACCATCAGCTTGAGTAGCACGAATCAATAAGCCACTCATTGGTGTCCATTCAATACCAAATTTTGTATTAGTTGAAGATTTACTTAAGTTTGAGAAATCTGAATAACGTGCCGCAGCAGAGATATTCAAAGATTCAACCATTGGTAAATCAGATAACACTGGCACATTTATTTCTAAATATGCTTCTTCAAGGTTATACGCACCCGCTGTTGGAGCGCCAGCAACAGAGTATATTTGACCTAATGCAGCAGCACCATCAGGCGTTCTACTATATTCTTCCCAACGTTTTTCAACACCAAAAGCAAACATAGCAGTACCTGCTGGTAGATCTATAAGATCACCAGAGATGTTAGCCATTAATTGTTTAGTTGTACCATTAACTACAGGAGAGTTATCAACAAAGGCATAGTCAATCATTTCATCAGTAAGAGTACCAGCATGGAATACATCCCAAACTTCTGGACAAGCACCATCAGCTTCACATAAAGCTGGATCAAGCAATGTTTCAATTCGAAGAGGGTTAACACGACCCGTATCTAAACGAGTATCAACATAACGGCTGTAGTTATATGCAACATCCCATGAATATTCACCAAATAATAAACCTTCTAAACCGACAACCATGCGGTAATCAGAAAAATCTTGAATGAATGCACGACCAGCTGTTTCGCGTAAACGACGAACAATATAAACTTCTTCACCAACAGGGTTATATGGGTTTGCAGCAGGTACTGCTGGCGCCCAGAATGTACCTTCAGGAGCCATTAACTGATCAGATTTACGATTAGTAAAACCACCTTCTGAAATAAAGGTAAGATCGTCAGCAATTTCATATCTTGCTGCGGCATTAATTGAGAAAACTTCTTGTGGTGTAACTAAATATGAAGTTGTTGAGTAGTTAAAAGCATCTTTTTCAGCTTCAAAAGGACGAACTTCACCAGTTGATGGATCAACTACATGACCATCATAGTTATCATTGAAGAATTGACCGTAAGGTATTGTTCCTGAACCACTACAGAATTTACCGTCTGCATTTTCACTTATAGGACAATCAGAAAAAGAACGATCACCTTGATAAATTTCTTTTCGTTTGTTATATCCTAGTGAAAAAACAATATTACCTTTTTCACTAGATGCACCAGTAGTAACAGAGAAAGCTGTAGTACCGCCATCACCCTCAGATGTTTCATCATATTGAGCAACAATTTCTACGCCTTCAAAATCTTTTTTAGTTATAAAGTTAATAACACCGGCGATTGCATCTGAACCATAAACAGTAGAAGCACCATCACGTAATATTTCAACACGTTCAACATATGCTACAGGAATGGTATTTAAATCTTGAGAAGAAAAACGACGGCCATTAATTAGTACTAATGTACGACCTGAACCTAACCCGCGTAATGATGCAGTTGCATATCCTCGGCTTCCGTTATTTGTACTTGAACCTTCAGCAGCACCAGTAATAGCTGGTACATTTTGAATAAACTCTTCTAACGTTACAGCACCAGAACTAACTAAATCTTCCGAAGAAAAGACAGTAATTGGACTTGCTGATTCTAGATCTGTACGTTTAATACGAGAACCAGTTACTTCTATACGCTCTACTCCTTCAGCAGCTTCTTCTTCAGCAGAAAAAGCTGACGTTGAAACAGTTGCAGTTGCGGCAGCACCTATCATTAGAGCTAAGCGAATACTTTTAGCTACTTTGCTATTGTTATACATGTTTACTCCCTGGATCACATTTGTGATTGGTTGTTATTTGTTTATTTTTAACCGTTTCGAGACTATATTGCCTCGTAAACTTTTTTGAACGAGCCATATGGCCTGATCTGTCCCCTACGATATTAAACGGGATCAACGCACAGCGTCAACACCATTTATAACCAATCAATAAAGTTTTTAACATTTAAACATATTCAGTAACATTTTAAAAAGTATAAAGAAAACGATATAAAAACATAATCAATTGAAAAATATATAGTTTATATAAAAATAATGTTTATTTTAATTAACCTACACTTTTAATAAAAAAACAAAATAAACTTATCTTTATTAAACCTATAAATTTTACAAAAAATAATAGTCATTAATAACAATTAGTTAAATGGTTACTATTATTTTGCATTTTTTACCTCATTGTAAATAAAAGTTAACAAAACAAAAATAACACAATAAATTCATAAAGTTAAAAGAAAAATGAAAAATATGTAAATAAAATGTGACAAAAATGATATTTTATAAATTTTCAATTTATGCTCAAATGCTAATATAGCGCTAATGTTTATCAGAAAAGTTAAATGAGCGAGTGTTAGAGTCAAAGTAAATGTTATAGTAAGCATTAAGTTTACTTACTATTTCCACACTAGGTTAAATAATGAATTCTA
Source organism: Colwellia sp. E150_009 (assembly GCF_053543955.1). Lineage (NCBI taxonomy): Bacteria > Pseudomonadati > Pseudomonadota > Gammaproteobacteria > Alteromonadales > Colwelliaceae > Colwellia > Colwellia sp. E150_009. The sequence continues at coordinate 16,823 of NZ_JBHFOM010000038.1, read as the reverse complement.
TTGAGCGTTTATCTCAATTAATAAAAACACTTGATGCTAAAGCCAAACAAATTGACGAACACAATACACAATTAAAAGTACATCGTTTAATTGAGAATAATAACTTATTTTCATCAACACTTTTTACAAGTCAAAGTGATCAATTTAGCCCCTATATAATTGAAATAAAACGTAAAATCACCGAATTTTCTCGCTTAGTTGTGGCCAATAAAGTTGAACTTTCTAAAGTTCTTTTACAACATATAGAACAACAAATATCTGCTATATCAAATGCTTTACACTCAAATTCAGTAATGCATCAAGCTGCAAAGCTAAGTTTTGACGCCAATCATAAGGTGCGGATCAAAAAAGCAAAACTCAAACAAGCAAATAAGTATAGTGAGATAACTAAAAAAATTATGCTTAATAGTCATCAGCTCTATCAGAAGTTAGCAGAACACCATGAATTTGAACGTCGATTAATGGATATGCTAGCTGAACGTGAAATTGCTCGAGTACAATGCAAAAAACATGAAGCTGATAAGCTGTCAGCCGAAGTACTTGCTTTACACCAACGCTTAGGTCGCTGTCGAAAAGCCATATCAGCAATTGAACGTGATATCGAAATGGCTGAAAAACATTAGTTAACGTAGAATTAAATTAGCGTTTTTACAAATCACAGGTTAACCTTAAATCAGGAAAATAAATTTTAGGAAATATACAATGAAACTATCTGATGATATTCATAATTATTATGAAAAACTTGTAATGCAACACTTTACTTTGTCTAAATTTAATGAGAAGTATGATGAAGACTTTATCGCTGATCTGATTTGTATTGTATTAAATCAGCTACCTACTCGCTATATCCGCCATGAGGTTGATATGGCCTTTTATCTGCCCGCTTCTGAGCGTTTTGAAATGGAAACCAAAGTAAAAAAGGCTGTTGACAAAGCCTTGGAATTTATGAGAGCACATCGAGCAGAAAATAATTAATTCCCTTTTGAATTTAACATTATCAACTTACTTAAATTAGCATGTTATTGTGCCTACCCAGTATATAAGTAAAGTGTGCTCAAACCAGCTTAAAATGCAGGATTCAGCTGAAACGAGCATCTTGAGGTGGTTTGGGTATATTACAAAATAAAAAGGGTGAATAACTTAATATTCACCCTTTTTTTATCATCAAACTTAACCAAAAATTTTTCTATTCGAAAGTTACTTTTTAGCCAATTTTTCTTTGATACGTGCAGATTTACCTGAACGTTCACGAAGATAGTAAAGTTTCGCTTGACGAACATCACCGCGACGTTTAACAGCAATTGAATCAACAATTGGGCTATGTGTCTGGAATACACGCTCTACACCAACACCGTTCGAAATTTTACGAACAGTGAACGCAGAATGTAGGCCACGGTTTTTAACAGCAATAACAACACCTTCAAATGCTTGAAGACGTGATTTATCACCTTCAGTAACTTTTACTTGAACTACAACAGTATCGCCTGGTGCGTATTCTGGTAGGTCTTTTTTTAATTGCTCTTGTTCGAGCATTTCAATAATTTTACTCATAATACCTTCTTCCTAGTATTCACAGTCTAAGTGGATTTTGTTTGCTTTTTAATAAAAGCTAACGTTCTTTCCTGCTCATCTGTCAGAGCTAGGTTAATTAATAATTCTGGTCTTCTGGTCCATGTTCTCAATAGAGACTGCTCTTGGCGCCATACACGTATATGTTCGTGATTTCCACTAAGTAGCACTTTCGGCACTGACATTTCATTCCCTGTTGAGGTAGTCAATACTTCTGGCCTAGTATAATGCGGACAATCTAATAAACCGTTAGAGAAAGAGTCCTGCTCTGCTGATTCTTTATGTCCTAATACACCAGGCACTAAACGTGCTACGGCATCTATTACATTCATCGCTGGCAATTCACCACCACTTAAAATGTAATCACCAACCGACCATTCTTCGTCAATATCTGACGTAATTAGCCGCTCGTCTATGCCTTCATAACGGCCTGCTATAAATATCAGGCAATCATTCTGTGCTAATTCACTAACACCTGCTTGGTCCAATTTCCGTCCCTGCGGTGACAAATAAATAACCTTCGCTTTTCTGCCATTCTCTTTTGCAGTTTTACGTGCAGCAGTTATGGCATCCTGTAGTGGTTGCACCATCATCAACATACCTGGACCACCGCCATAAGGACGATCATCAACAGTGCGATGTCGATCATGAGTAAAGTCTCTTGGGTTCCATTTATGGAACTCAATTAACCCACCACGGATCGCTCGGCCAGTCACCCCATACTCAGTAACAGCGTTAAACATTTCGGGAAAAAGGCTTATCACCCCTATCCACATTTTGTTCTTTTCTTTCTTTGTAGTATTAGTACAAGAATTAACACTAGTCACAAGTTAGAAACCTGGGTCCCAGTCAACACAAATTTGTTTATTTTCAATGCTTACCGACTCAACAACTTCTTCAAAAAGATATGGAATTAACCGCTCTTTTTTACCAAAACCGTCATTTAGGTTTGCTTTTACAACCAGTACATCGTTCGCGCCAGTTTCCATCATATCGGAAACCACTCCTAGGTCGTAACCTTTGGTGGTAACAACATTCATGCCGATCAAATCACGCCAATAGAATTCACCTTTCGGTAATTCAGGCAATGAACTTTCACTGGTTAATATTTCAGACCCAACCAATGCTTGCGCTTGATCTCTGTCATCAATGTTCCCCACTTTCACAATCAAGCCTTTGTTGTGCTTGCGCCAATCAGTAATTTCTACTGTTTGTATTTTATTTCCTAATTTTAATGACCAAGGAAAATAGTCAAGTATGGCATCTATTTCATCTGTGAATGAATGAATTTTCAACCAACCTTTGATACCGTAAACCGCGCCTACTTTACCTAAGATAATTTGATTTTCGTTATTCATAACAACTCACTACAAAATTAAACCTTACTTCTTATACTTACTAAGTAAAGCAATTAAGCCGCAACTTGTGCGTCTTTTACTAACTTAGCCACACGATCAGACACACCAGCACCTTGACCAACCCAATGGTTGATACGGTCTAGGTCTAAGCGTAATTTTTCAGCTTGACCTTGTGCTGTTGGGTTGAAGAAACCAACTTTCTCGATGAAACGACCATCGCGAGAGTTACGGCTATCTGCAACAACAACCTGATAGAATGGACGCTTTTTAGCGCCACCACGAGCTAAACGAATGGTAACCATATCGCCCTCTTTAATTTTAGTGTTAAAACGGATTTTTCCAGACACTTTCTGTCGACAAGCGACAGAAAAGCTCGCGTATTCTACGCTTTTAAGGATAAAAAGCAAGTATTGTTTTACTAAGCAACACAATGATAAAAACAAAAAAACCTAAACAAAGCATGTTTAGGTTTTTAGTTTTAAAGGTTCAGTGGCTCAAAAATAATTACAACTAACGGCCGAACATTCCACCGCCCCCCATTCCGCCAGGTGGCATCATGCCTTGCATACCTCGCATCATTTTTTTCATGCCACCTTTACCAGACATTTTTTTCATCATTTTCTGCATCTGAGAAAACTGTTTAAGTAACTTATTTACATCTTGAATTTGAGTACCTGAGCCGGCAGCGATACGGCGTTTACGTGAGCCTTTTATTATATCAGGGTGTTCACGCTCACCAGGGGTCATAGAATTAATAATGGCTTCCATTCTAATGGTTAACTTATCATCCATCTGATCTTTAACTTTATCAGACATATTGCCCATACCTGGTAGTTTATCCATCAACCCCATCATTCCACCCATGCTTTTCATTTGCACAAGCTGATCACGAAAATCTTCTAAGCTAAAACCTTTACCACTTTTTACTTTTTTGGCTAACTGTTCTGCTTTTTTTCTATCAACTTTTTGTTCAACTTCTTCAATAAGTGATAGAACATCGCCCATACCTAAAATGCGTGAGGCTATTCTGTCGGGATGAAATGGCTCTAAAGCTTCTATTTTTTCACCAACCCCCATGAATTTTATCGGTTTACCAGTTATGTGACGAATTGACAGTGCCGCACCACCGCGAGCATCACCATCAGTTTTCGTTAAAATAACACCTGTTAACGGTAAAGCATCATTAAAAGCTTTGGCGGTATTGGCAGCATCTTGACCTGTCATAGCATCAACAGTAAACAGCGTTTCAACAGGATTAATTGCTGCGTGTAGCGCTTTAATTTCATCCATCATGCTGTCGTCTACATGTAATCGACCAGCAGTATCGACAATAACAACATCAAAAAAGTTTTTCTTCGCGTGGTCAATAGCACTATTCGCTATATCAATAGGCTTTTGTTTAATATCACTAGGGAAAAAACCAACATTAATTTCAGTCGCTAAAGTTTCAAGCTGTTTTATAGCAGCTGGTCGGTAAACATCAGCACTGACGACTAATACCTTTTTCTTTTCACGTTCTGTTAAAAATTTTGCTAGCTTTGCAACCGATGTTGTTTTACCCGCCCCTTGCAAACCAGCCATTAAAACAATAGCGGGTGGTGTGGCTTTCAAGTTTAAGTTTTCGTTGATGCCACCCATGGCAAGCTCTAGTTCTTTTTGAACTATTTTTACGAATACTTGCCCTGGTGTTAAACTTTTAGAAACGTCCACACCAATAGCTTGTTCTTTTACTTTACTAACAAACTCTCTTATTACAGGTAGCGCAACATCAGCTTCAAGCAATGCCATACGCACTTCGCGCAATGTGTCTTTAATATTGTCTTCAGTCAACCGACCACGGCCACTGATATTTTTAAGGGTTTTACCTAATCGTTCGGAAAGATTTTCAAACATGAATGACTCTGATAACGCTTTTAAATAGCGAATAGTTGTGAAAATTAATACGGCTATTATACCCGTGATAAAAGCATTGTCGAGATCAGCGTTACGCAATCAATTATTTGTTACAAAAACAGTGAAAACAGAAGGAAATATAGTCAATATTTATCATTGAGAACTTCTCCATTGATAAAATCATGATACAATCAGACTTGTTGATTTACCTTACTTTTCATCTTATGGTTGTAATTATGGAACACCTATACTCTCTTGTTGACAACTTTATCGACCTCAGTGCAGAAGCAAGCCCTTGGTTGTTATTAGGCTTATTAATAGCAGGTTTAATGAAAGCTTGGGTACCAAGCAAAATTTTAAGCAAGCACTTAGGTAAAGGGAAATCAGCAATAGTAAAAGCTGCGCTAATTGGTGCGCCATTACCTTTATGTTCTTGTGGTGTAATTCCTGTAGCAACTGAGCTAAGACGTAGTGGTGCATCAGCACCAGCAACGGCATCTTTTTTAGTTGCCACGCCTGAGACTGGAATTGACTCGGTTTCAGTATCCTACGCATTGCTTGGCCCTGTTTTTGCTATTTATCGTCCTTTTGCTGCAATAATGTCAGCAATAATTACGGGCTTACTTGTTGCTACCACTAAAGAAGAGTCTATAACCCCCCCCGTAACAACGACTAAAGAAGGGACAACTAGCTGTTGTTCAAGCACAACAACCGTAGAGCCTTTACCTAAAGCAGAGGATAAAAGTACGTGTTGCAAGTCACAACCAATAAAAAAAGCTGAGTCGCCCGTACAAAGCAGTTGCTGCTCAAGCTCCTCCATTGAAAATTCATATCCCCAACCTTCAACCCAAAGCAGCTGTTGTTCTAGTAGTGCAACATCATCCATTGCTGATGTGTCATTAATAGAAAAGTCTTTCATATCAGATTTTATTGAAAAAACAAAAACAGGGGTTTACTACGCTTCAACAAAATTAATTGATGATATTATTATTTGGTTAGCTATTGGTATTACTTTTGCTGCCATTGTACGCACTTTTTTACCTGAAGAATTTTTACTAAATTATGGTAGCGGCTTGCCTGCAATGTTATTAATGATTGTGATATCAATTCCTATGTATATTTGTGCAACAGCATCAACGCCAATCGCCGCGGGCTTTATTATGGCAGGCTTATCTCCTGGTACCGCATTAGTATTTATGATGGCCGGTCCTGCAAGTAACATATCTACATTAGGTGTAATAAAAAATGAAATGGGCGGTGCTGTTTTAATACGTTATTTGCTGGGGGTAGCTTTATCTGCTCTGGGGTTTGCTATGTTACTTGATTATGGTTTAACTTTTTTTGCTATTAATATTACCGAGCAAATGTCTCATTCGCATGAAATGTTACCACAATGGTTTGGTTTAGCCTGTGCCTGCTTAATTGTCTTATTAGGAATTAAGCCATTAAGAAGATTAGTGCTTTAATTTAAATCAAGCAATGTAACATTTGTCATGGTAGTTAGTATTTTATCTGATAGAATCAGTAAATTGTGTTTACCATCTATATAATAGTAGGAGTTTAAGTTAGTGGAATCTTTGGTTATTGGATCAAGCATGGCATTTATTGCTTACATGCTCGCTACTATGGTAATTATATCTCGCTTATTTCACCCTAACGGCCCTAATCTTGAACGCGTGTTGATCCTAGCAACTACGGCCATTGCAATTCACTTATTTAATGATGCGCAGTTATTCTTCAACCCCAATAAAGGAATTAATTTCAGCCTTCCTAATGTAATTTCGCTCGTAAGCTTAATTATTACAATTGCTATTTCAATTGTAGCGCTGCGTGTTAAAGTTAATTTATTACTGCCTGTTATTTATGGTTTTGCTGGTATTTGGCAATTAGCACGAATATTTATTCCGTCAACAGAATCTATCCCTTTAGTTGCAGAGAAAATTATACTTATCAGTCACATAAGCATTGCATTAATTGCTTACTGTATATTAATTATTGCAACATTATACGCGTTCCAAGTCAGTTATATAAACCTAAAATTAAAAAGTAAAAATCTAACAGCAGTAGTACATTTGCCGCCATTAATGCAGGTAGAAAAGCAATTATTTCTTATTTTAACAGTAGGAACATTAGCTTTATTTGCTAGCGAATTAATAGGTTTAGCATTTTTAGACGGGTATTTTGCTAAAGAAAACATACATAAAACAGTATTATCACTTATCGCGATGTTTATTTATATTGTGATATTACTTGGCCATTATTTACAAGGTTGGCGTGGGCATCGGGTTTTAGTGTTAACCATGACTGCTAGTACGCTATTAACCTTATCTTATTTCGGTAGTCGATTCGTCAAAGAGTTTCTGCTATCTTAAATTTATTATTAATTACATAAGGTACCTCCTTTTTGGATAACATATCAATTCAGATGCTTTTTATTATTCTTGGCATACTGATACTCATTTCAGCTTACTTCTCTGGCTCAGAAACGGGCATGATGTCGCTAAATCGTTATAAATTAAGACATCTCGAAAAAGAAAAACATAAGGGGGCTAAACGCGTAAGCAAACTGCTAAAACGTCCAGACAGACTCATTGGCTTAATTTTAATTGGTAATAATTTAGTTAATATAGCCGCTTCTGCCATTGCGACTATTATTGCATTAAGATTATCAAGTGAAATGGGAATATCTGACGATATAGCTGTGCTAGCAGCAACCATTATACTGACTTTAGTTGTGTTAATTTTTGCTGAAGTAACACCTAAAACGCTTGCCGCTTTGTACCCTGAAAAAATAGCCTTCCCTAGTTCAATTTTCTTAACATTATTATTAAAAATATTACTACCTTTTGTTATGGCAGTGAACTGGATTACAAATGGTATTTTAATGCTATTAGGCATTAGCTCAGAACAAAGAGAACAACACAGTTTAAGTAGTGAAGAGCTACGGTCTGTCGTCAATGAGTCTAGAGCATTATTACATGCACAAGATCATAGTATGCTCATGAGTATACTTGATTTAGAAAAAGTAACCGTAGATGACATCATGATTCCACGTAGTGAATTAATCGGTATTGATGTGAATGACGACTGGAAGAAAATTCAAAAGCAACTTACCCAAGCAAACCATACTCGCGTACTTTTATACCGTGACAATATAGACGATGTTGTTGGCTATATTCATGCGCGCGACGCATTAAAATTATTATCTAAAAATCAATTTACTAAAGCTACATTATTACGTGCTGTACGCGAGCTCTATTATATTCCAGAGGGTACACCTTTGAATATTCAACTATTAAAATTTCAACACGCTAAAGAAAGGTTAGGATTAGTTGTAGACGAGTATGGTGATATTCAAGGCTTAGTAACATTAGAAGATATTTTAGAAGAGATTGTTGGTGATTTTACTACAACTCAAACACCAACCCCTAGTGATGCTGTTACATTGCAGCCTGATGGAAGCTATCTAGTAGACGGCAGCGCAAGTATACGCGATGTGAATAAAGAAATGTCATGGAAATTACCAACAGATGGCCCTAAAACACTGAACGGTTTGATTATTGAACATCTAGAAGATATTCCACAAAACAACTTAAGTGTACGTATCGCTGGCTATCCAGTTGAAATTGTAGAAGCATCAGAAAATAGAATAGAAACAGTACGTGTAATGCCTGAATATTTTATTAGTGAAGATGATGAAGATAAATAAGCCTTTTCATTCACAGCAATAAAGTTAATCACAATGTTATCCACAAGAGAAATAATAGAAATAGCTTTCCACAATTTCTGTGGATAACAATGCCAAAGCCCATTTAGAACAGCTTTTAACTTTTACAACAGTTTTTTAATAAAAAATTTAATGTTTTTTTTCGAAAACGCACCAATATATTTATAAGCATATTGCAGCCTTGTTTAACCACATATTATAAATAGAAACAACATGTCAAAGCCCTAAATGAATTAACTATAGATAGAAAATACCTATTAGTATTTCTATCTATAGGTAATAAAATTTAGCCAAAGAACAAGCGCCATAACCAACCATGATTTAAACTCTCTTCACAACTTTTTAACTGTGATGAATAACGACGAGCACGGTTATCTACTTTTCTAGCCACCTTCACTAACCATGATTTCTTTTTATAGGTTTTACGTTTAAAGCCACCCCAACCTTCATGATAATTCAAATATTGATTGTAGGCATCCCACTTTGAAACCCCATTAATTCTCTGTGTTTTAAAGATAAACCACCCCATAAAATCAATGGCATCTTCAAAATCATCGCGGTCAGCACCACCATTTCCTGTTTCTTTAATATAATCATCCCAAGTCATCGTTTTAGCTTGTGAATAGCCATAAGCACTACTTACTCTTCCCCAAGGAATAAAGCCAAATAAGTAGTCGCGTGGAGGTAATGCATCATGTTTAAAAGAACTTTCTTGATACATCATACTCATAGGTACATGAATTGGTACCCCCCAACGGTCTCGTACATCTTTGGCTGCAAAATACCAACTTCTATGCTCGCGAAATATTTCACAAACATTCTCAGGATTGCTCGGTGGAGGAGTAGCACAACTTGTTAACAATAAAATACCGCTCAACACAACATAAGGGAATTTTTTAATAGGCATAACAACACTTGAAAATATAAACAATGATGGTAATAGTGCCAGATTTTTAATAACTTAACATTATCAACAATATTTTTTTCACTATTTTTATTTTTTTAAAAATAAATTGAACTTAATAGAAAAAACAGACTCTTACTTAATAGTTATGTTTTTCCCTTAGTATTTCATGTTTTTGCATCTATTTTTATAGATGCTTTTTTTTGCTTAAAATACGACAAAAATTACTATATTTAGGAAAGTTTAGTTTTTAGATAATTATTTTTAAAACTAAGTTGAACTTAATTGGGAAAACATACTCATACTTAATAGTAATATCATGTTATTCCCTTAGTGTTTTATGCATCTATGTTTATAGATGCATTTTTTTTGCCTGTTATTTGAAATAGCTAATCAAGAAATCATCAAAATTTAAGGTATCACTTTCTTCAATACTTCGTTGTGTTTGATGTGACTTTTCTGCCTCATCAACAAAATATTGTTGTGAATAAAACTGATAATCACGTGCAACCGTTTCATCTCGATATTTAGAGGCTAACCCTAGTGAATATTCTGTAAGGCTTTGCTCTTGATCTATCAAAATAGATAACACTTTAGCTGAAGGTGTTAAACTAGGATCATTGATTTTGGCTCGTTCACGAATGATAGACTCTGAGTATTGTGTGGTTTGATACGCTTTATCTAAAAGCAAGGCAACCTTTTCCATCTCATCAAATAACTCATTTCCCCATTCTGGCACTGATTTTAAACTGACTTCCCCTTCGCAATTAACATCTGAAAGCAATAACTCAGGATCACGCCCACGTACTACCACTTCATTCATATTGTTTTCAAACTTCTTTTGAGAGTCACAATCAAATTTTTTGTTTTCAACAAAAGCACAATAAGTAATAAAGATATCTAAAAAGTAAATTTGTTCAAGGCTAATGCCAGTGTCCACAAAAGGGTTTACATCAAGTGCTCTTACTTCAATGTATTCAACCCCTCGATCTCTTAATGCTTGTGAGGGCTTTTCTCCTGGCCTCATCACTTGTTTGGGACGAATAGGTGCATACAACTCATTTTCAATTTGTAAAACATTGGCATTTAGCTGCTGATATTCTCCATTTACTTTCACCCCTATTTTATCAAACTCGTCTGACTTCAAACGTATGGCATCTTGTACGGCATCAACATAATCATGCAAGTTGTTATAGCATATTTTTAAATTTGACTGTTCACTACTTGTGTAGCCTAAATCACTCATACGTAAAGACGTGGCGTATTGTAAATACAAAGCACCTGAGGATGATTTTTTAAATGGTAGCGGAGTTGTTTTACCTTGTAGGAAAGAACTGCATAAGGCTGGTGATGCGCCATATAAATAAGGAATTAGCCAGCAGTAACGTTTATAATTTCTTAAAATGGAAAAATATTGATCAGAAATAAAATCATTTAACGGTTGTTCATTTGCTTGTGGCTGTAAATTTTGAATTATTTGCCAAAAACTCTGAGAAAATGAAAAATTAAAGTGGATACCAGCAATCACTTGCATCATTGATCCATAGCGGTTTTTAAGCCCTCGGCGATAAACTGTTTTCATTTTTCCAATATTTGAATTGCCATATTGCGCCAACGGAACCTTGTCTGCATCATCAACAAAACACGGCATACTCATTGGCCATAACAACTCACCACTAATATGAGAAAAAGTAAATTTCTGAATATCTTGTAGCTGTGCAATAGCATCTTCAGGTGAATGACTAACAGGGGTAATAAATTCTAATAATGTTTCAGAGTAATCTGTTGTTATTTGGCTGTGTGTAAGTGCTGCTCCTAAATCACTATAATGACCGTGATCTGAAAGTTTCCCTTCGGGTAATACCCTTAACGCTTCTCGTTCAATACCGCGGCCAATATCGGCAAGTGTTTTAAAGTTTTCATTTTGATTGAAAGCGTCAATATAATGGTTTAATGATAATGTCAAAATAATTCCTAACGGTGGCAAAAAATTTGCCCTATTCATTCGCTTTAAATAAGGCCATTTTATTCATTTTCAAGTAAAAACTAATTTGCAGATAGTAATATACCAACATGGAATAAACTACCATGCTTAATTACACAACGCTTTACTTGACTAACTGCAACTCAACAATGTCTAAATTCATTTTTTCTAGCTGTGACCTAATGACTTGACCGTCCCCAACCACAATCCATTGCATTGGTTGACTCAATTCTTTTTTAGCAATATCACTTAATTCTTTCTTTGTTATTGATGTAATTATATTATTTTGTTGCTCACTATAATTTTCTGGTAAATTAAATTGTAATAATTGTCTTAAAAAACCACTTTTCTTTCTTGGCGTTTCATAACTTAATGCTTCATTCTGCGAAATAGCTTGACGCATAAAGTTTACTTCTTCTTGAGTTAAGCCATTTTTCTGGTAATTATTTAATTCTTTTTCTATTTCAATCATGGCATCAAAAGTATGTTCTTTTTTCACACTTGCACCCGCAACGAACCGACCTAATGTTTTTCCTGCAACAAAGGAACTCGACGCGCCATAAGTATAGCCTTTGTTTTCACGAAGGTTTAAATTTATACGGCTATTAAAAGCGCTTCCTAAAGGATAGTTCATGAGAGTAGCCCTAAAATACTCACCGGTTGCATCATAAACCATTGCACGTCGACTGTAATTGATAACTGACTGACTAGCATTAGGTAAATCAACAAAATAAAGTTTATTAGGCATTATTTGAGGAAACTCTTTATGGGTAGGTATGCTGTAGTCTTTTCCTTGCCAAGATTTTAAATAACCAAGCTTAGGCAATAATTCATTTTTACTTATGTCTCCAACAACCACTAGACTGGCATGTGTTGGTGAAAAATATGTCTGATAAAAACGCTTAACATCTTCTAAAGTAATGGTAGAAACCGTTTTAATTGTACCTTCATCAGCTAAACCAACGCGGTTATTTTTACCATAAATAACTTGTTTTTGTGCTCTACTTGCTAATGTTCTAGCATCTTTATTGCCTTGCTCTAACATTTGTATGAGTTGGTTTTTAACACGATTAAAATCATTCTCTTCAAAAGCAGGATTCAGCATCATGTCCAACATCAATAATAAAGTAGCATCCAAGTTTTTTACTAAAGAATTAACACGAATGGTCGTATTTCTACCATTGGCACTAATACTTATATCGCTGCCTAACTTCGCGAGCTCATTAGATAACTCTTCTTTAATATAATTTGTTGTTCCTTCATTCATTAAACTAGCAGTAAGTGAGGCTAAACCTGCTTTTTCGATAGGATCAAGTAAAGGGCCACCTTCAATACTCAGTAATAAATTGACTGTTGGAGTTTCGCCATTCTTAGTACCAATGATTTGTAATCCATTGTTGAACTTATCACGCCACAAAGCTGGCACATCAACTTGTGGGTTGGCACTCGATGTTGGCATAACAGAACGATCAAAAGTGCTCACGTTTTTCATAATAGGCACATCAAGATGAGCAAGTTTAGGGGGGGTACTTATATCGGGTAATGTAAAGTTATCTGCTTTGGCTATTACTTGTTTTTGACCATTAGGATAAATAGATAATATTGCAGCGCCTTTGCCCTTTATATATTTTTGATAAACACGCATTACATCGGCCTTAGTCACGTTGTTATAACGTGCAACTTGTTGTGCGGTGTAATCAGCATTATCTAAAACTGTTTCAAAATGCGCTAACGTTGACACCTTTCCTGAAACACTTTGCAGTCCATAAATAGTACCTGTTTCTATGCTTACTTTAGTTTTTAATAAATCATCATCATTAACACCGCGTGTTTCAAATTCAAGTAAGGTGTCATTAATAATCTGTTCAACTTTAGCCAATTCCATTCCTTGTTGCGGATTTGGTAAAGCAAAAAAACTCATTTGGCAGGCTAGTTCTTTACAAGGATGACTTGCCCCCGCCTGTACAGCAATACCCGATTTAACTAAATTTTTATACAGTAAAGACGTTGGACCGTTACCTATAATATTAGAAAACACATCTAAAGCAGCTTCATCTTCATGCATACCATAAACTGTGGGGTAACTAATATAAAGTAATGGAAGGGAAACATTATCACTAAATGAATAATAACGATTCTCCGATAAGCTGGTTAATGATTTAGGGATATTGCTCACATCGGGGCCTCGTTTTAAATCACCAAAATATTTATTAACCCACGACAATGTTTGTGCTTCATCAATATCACCACCAATAGTCAGCACCGCATTATTAGGACCATACCAACGACTAAAAAACGCTTTCAAATCAGTTACCGTTTCTCTATCCAAATCAGACATATAACCAATAACAGGCCATGAATAAGGGTGTTCACGCGGATAAATCATTTGATTTATTGTCTCATTCAATCGGCCATAAGGACGATTATCAACATTTTGACCCCGTTCATTTTTTACCGTTGCACGTTGAATTTCAAACTTTTCTTCCGTGATGGTTTCTAATAAAAACCCCATTCTGTCAGATTCAAGCCACAACATTTTTTCTAATTGATTTTTGGGAACAGTTTCATAATAATTAGTGCGATCAGTGTTTGTTGTGCCATTTAAATTACCACCACTTTGCGTTACAATTTTAAAATGTTGTTCATCGGCAACATTTTTAGACCCTTGAAACATCATGTGTTCAAAAAAATGAGCAAAACCAGACTTCCCTAATTGCTCTCTCGCTGAGCCAACATGATAGGTTACATCTACATGAACTAAGGGATCTGAGTTGTCTTGATGTAAAATAACCGTTAACCCGTTATCTAACTTGTATTTTTTAAAAGGAATGGCTAAACGGTCCTCGCTTTCTTCAACGCTTTCAAGTAAACGTACACCCTTAGGTAAATGGTTATTATCACTTGTTTTAAGTGTGTTTTTTTGGCTAGTACAGGCAAATAATGCCCCTGTTACTAAAATAATTGCGCCCAGCTTTGAGAAATAATTAAAGGTGTTTTTCAAAATAACATCCTGTTAAAAGAGTAAAATGAGGTTGATTGAATTATCATACCAAATAATCTTAGAAAGTAGACTTATTAAATGTTTAAAATTATTACACAAACAAGTGATTTTATCGTGGTATCAAAAAGTACTAATGTTAATTTTCATGATGAAGGGGAACTAGGTAAAGGGCTATTTTCACAAATTAAAAACTATGTATTACTCAATTCTACAGTAACTGACCTTTATCCTGTTCATCGATTAGATAAAATGACATCAGGGTTACTTATTTTTGCAACAAATAATAACTCTGCAAAGATTTTTGGGGAATTATTTCAAACTCACAAAATTGAAAAGTATTACCTTGCCATTAGCGATAAAAAACCAACGAAAAAACAAGGACTCATTAAAGGAGATATGGAAAAAAGTCGTCGAGGGATGTTTAAACTTATGCGCACTCAAAAAAAACCAGCTATTACACAATTTTTTTCTTATAGTATTGGCAATAAACAACGTTTATATCTATTAAAACCTCATTCAGGGAAAACCCATCAACTACGTGTCGCACTTAGTAGTATTGGTGCGCCTATTTTAGGTGATTCGCTATATTATTCAAACCCAAATATGGAATTAAACTTGATAGCAGACAGAGGATATTTACATGCGTATGCTTTACGTTTCGAGTTTATGGGTAAGGAATATAAGTTTACTTTACCCCCTAACGAGGGAGCATTATTTTTAGCTAACAACTTCAAACAAAAATTGACCGAAGTTGCACACCCTTGGATGTTAAATTGGCCTAAATATAACGTTTAAGCCAATATCGTCACAATAAGAACTTCTTAGCCTTAGCGATATATCACAACGTATGCCAAAACACGGTACCAATTGCACTTGGACAAACAAATTTAATATACCAAGGCCAAATTTTCCAAAAAAAACTGTGCTCAACCTCGGCATGACCTTGCTTTAATTCTGTTAAAATTTCATTACGATGCCATATCCAACCAACAAAAATACAACATAACATGGCAATAATGGGTTGCCCATATTGAGTAGCTAGCACAGCAACAAAATCCAACATAAAGCTAATATTAGCAATAATAATGACACTCAACAGAAAAATACCAACACCAATGAATGTGGTTGCTTTTTCTCGCCGCAGATTATGACGTTCAACAACAAAAGAAACAGGACCTTCAAGCATAGAAATGCTTGATGTTAATGCCGCAATAGTCATTAACACAAAAAAACCAAAACCAACAAATAAGCCAACCGTTCCCATACCTGAAAAAAGAGAAGGTAAGACCGTAAAGACCAAGTTAGACCCAGAAATTAAGCTACCATCTTCAGCAAAAATTGCCACACCTTGTGCCTGCGCAACATACATAGCTGGAATAATTAACAGCCCAGCAAGAAAAGCAATAGACACATCAATTAACGTCACTTGTGCTCCTAATGTTACTAAATTTTCTTTCTTCGCAATATATGAACCGTAAATAACCATTACGCTCGTACCTAGTGATAAAGAAAAGAAGGCTTGGCCAAGCGCACTAATAAGTAAATCTGGTTCTAATACACGAGAAATATCTGGATTTAAATAGGCAACAAACCCTTCTTGAGAACCGTCAAGGGTAAAAACATAAGCAATTAATATAATTAATAAGCCTATCAACATAGGCATTAAACGTTTAGACCATTTTTCAATTCCTTGCTCAACGCCACGACGTATAATAGTGATAGTTAAGAGCATAAATAGAACAGTAAAGAGTAAATTTCGTAATAAAGATTGATTAATAAACCAGTCAGCTACTTGTGTTAAGCCAACAAGACGCGCTATTGGCTCAAACGCATATGACATCATCCATCCAGCAATAATGCCATAAAAACTTAAAATTAACGCTGCACAAAGAATGCCCCCAAAGCCAACAATAAAAGCAAAACGCTTTTGCCAATGATTACGTGACATTTTTTGCATTGATGTCACGGCATTAGCCTGACCATAGCGACCAATTAACAATTCAGCCATAAATGCGGGATAAGCTAAAAAAAAAGCTAAAATTAAATACACTAATACAAATGCTGCCCCGCCATTACTCGCTGTTTGCGTTGGAAACCCCCAAATATTACCCAACCCCACTGCCGAACCAGCAGCAGCCATAATAAAACCAATGCGCGAACTAAAACCACCTCTTGCTTTATTCATTAGTAACTCTCATTTATTATTCTCATTTTTATATTGTTTGTTAGCATAGAAGTAATACCAAGTTGATTAAGTTCTTTCCCTCTCAGCGAGAATTAAAAGGCTTAGAGGCACAGGTTATACGTTCCAAACATAACCTAAGTACCTACATCCATGTAGGCAAGGCATTGATTGAAGAGAATGGTCATTCCCTTGTCAAAATCAA